>JAFVYT010000123.1 GCA_017508505.1 Clostridia bacterium | reverse complement strand
GACCGAAGCACACCCTGACCGTCCGCGTGACCGAGGATCAAAAGGATCTCGGCACCACCTGGAAGGAGAAGGGAAACGAGTATTTCGAGGGCCAATCCGTTACTGTGAAGGTCTTCCCCCACGAGGGCATTGCCTTTGAAAATTGGCTCGTGGACGGGCCCCACGGCTTTGAAATGCCCAAGCCTGAGATCGAGGAGGGAGACACCGCCTGCACCTTCACCTTCCCGATGCCCGACGGGGATCTGGAGATCAATCCCGTCTTTCGCATCATCGTTTATACCCTCCGCATCGAGATTGACGGAGAAGGCTTGATCGAGGTGGAGGGGGCCGTCCCCGTAGAAAAGGACACCCCCGAAGAGGACGACGTTCCCGCGGCCGATGAGAAGGAGGACGGGGAAGAGAAGCCCCGGATCACGGAGTATCAGTGCGTGGTCGGTCAAAAGATCCACGTCACCGCCACTGCCGCCGAGGGCTACCGCTTCGTCCGCTGGAGCGTCACGGGTCTTGCGGAGCTTGCCAATGCAACGCAGGAGGACACGGATGTGATTTGTCCCGCTACGGACTTTGTGATCACCGCTCACTTTTCCTCCTCCGTTCACAGCCTGACCGTTTCCTCGGGAGACGGCGGCATCGCCACCTCCGAGGGCACCTTCCCCTTGGGGCTGGAAAGTGTCTTCCCCTTGGAGGCACAGCCCTCCGCGGGCTACGTCTTTGCAGGGTGGGAGTGCTCCTCTCCGCAGGGACGTTTTGAGGATCCGAAGGCCGCCAAAACAAACTTCACCATGCCCGATGAGGACTGCACCGTTACCGCCACCTTCAAAAAAGGCTCCTACGCCCTGAAGATCACCGCTTCCCACGGCGGCAGCGCAGAGGGAGAGAGTGCAAGCTACGAGATGGGGAAGACCGTCACCGTCAAGGCCGTCCCTCTGGAGGGCTACGTCTTTTCCCATTGGGAGGTAGAGGGGGCCTCCGCCGCCATTTTGGCAGACCCAAATGCCGCAGAAACCACCGTCACCGTCCCGGGGCGGGACTGTACCGTCATTGCGACTTTTAAGCTTTCGACCAATCTCGGCGCACCGACGGCCACCACCCCCCACGCGGAGGAGGGGAGCTCCTTTCCCTGGATTCCGCTTCTGGTCATCTTCGTCCTTTCCCTGACCGTGATCGGACTGGTGATCCTGAAGGAAAAGAGCGGCGTTTCCCTCCGCTATCTCTTGGGCAAATGGCTCGGGGGAGAGGAGTAACCGCATAAAACCGAAAAGAACGGAGCCCGTCAAGGCTCCGTTCTTTTTGACCATTCGTGAAAATTTACATAAATAAAATGACAAGTTTGTTGATATTTCTTGAACTTTTTTCTTGACTTGTCGCCCTTGTGGCAGTATAATGAAAGTGTATAAATGGGAGAGCTATGCAAAGATTCCCCGCGCTCCGATTACTGCATATTACTTCTTAGGAGGAAAGAACATGCAAAACAAGAAACTGCTTTCTGTTTGCCTGGCTCTGTTTCTGCTGTGCACCTGCGCAGTGGGATTTCTGACGGTCAGTGCAAACGCAGTCAACAACGTCAGCTGGAAGGTTGACGGAACGGACGATCCCGCAAACGGCAGCTTTGCCACTCTGCAGGACGCCGTTGAGGCCGCTGAGGCGAAGACCGATTGGGGTGCCTCGGACGTGCTCCTGATCAACGTCACAGCGTCTGAGACACAGACCGTCGCCGTGGAGGATGCGCTGCTCTTCGGCGCGCACACCGTCTTCCGTGCCGACGGCACCAGACTTCCCATCGAGATCAGCGGCGGTACTCTCGCCCTGCCCTCCGGCTACACCGGGAACGTGGTCTGTGCCAACAGCTATTCCTTCCTTGATATGAAATTCCCCTTGGCGGACATCGACGTGGATTTCTACGCTGGCTCCGGTGAGGTTACCTTTGCACGGGTTACTCTCTCCGCCGCCGCAACTCCCACCAAGGCGTCCAACTCCAAGGGCTACTTCTACGCCGACTGTCCCACTGCCGAGGCCTTTGAGGGCTGGAGCGCTCCCGCAGCAGGGGAGCTTGTCGACGTCGGCCTGAGCTTTGTGGAAATGGATTACAGCTGGGGTCAGGCAGCCAAGCCCGGCGGTAACCTCGGCGGCATCGGTGCCAAGGCAGACTTTGCCGGCCCCATTACCCCAAAGAACCTTTCCGTCACCCTTTCCGTGACCGATACCAATCTTGCGGAGATCTATCTGCGCGATGACCTTGCCCTTGCCCCCGTGGCAGAGCTGAAGCTCGTGGTGAACGACACCTCCGCCGATCACAGAAGCAACACCGAGATCGGTCGTATCAGCGGTGTCGGCGCTCATTACAAGGACGCCACTGCCTGCAACT
>JAFVYT010000122.1 GCA_017508505.1 Clostridia bacterium | reverse complement strand
CTCTACCTCGTAGTCGCACTTGTTGCCGGCTCCTGCCTTATCGTTGTGCATCAGAGCGGCAAGACCCATTCCCGTAGGCCCGGTCATGGCCTTGATGCGGACGGTGGTGCCGTCGGTGATCTGCTCCCCGTCGATGGTGCCGAGGGAGACCTTCGGAGCCTCATCCTCCGTTTTGCTCTGTCCGGCACCGCAGGCCACAAGGGACAGAAGCATCCATACAGCCAATAGGAAAAAGCCAAGTCGTTTCATTTTTTCATTCCTTCTTTCTTTCATCAAAATGCGTCAATGTGTTTTGTCTTCCGAAAAAGCAAAATCGGAAAGCCGATCGGGATCCGGCACCGCAAGGTCCTTGCCCTCCTTTCGGACGAGTCCGCTTTCCTCTAACCGTTCCATCGCTCGGTACAGGCTCGCTCTCCCGAGATTTAAGGATCTGGCCAATTCCGCAAGCGAGCGGAAGGCACGTACCCTGCCGTCCTCCCCGCGGTGGGCAAGCAGGTATCTGGCCAGCTTCTTTTCCGCCCCGGGGGCCGTAAAGGAGGCGATCTTTTCCGTCAGAAAACGGATCCGACCGGTGAGAAAGGAAATCAGATTCTTGCGAGCGGCGGGGTTTTCCCAAACGGGATCCAGCCACTCCTCCTCCAGAAAAAGGATGCGTACCCCGGTGTCCGCGATCAGAACCGTATCGGCGCTGAGAGCCGAATATAGGGAGGATACCCCGAACATTCCCCCGGGCGAAAGGCGGTTGAGGGGACAGCGCCCGTCCTTGGCGGCGTATACCGCGACCCTTCCGTCCAAAAGAATGCCGATCCTGCCGCATTCACGATCCCGAAAGGGAATCTCGTCCCCCTCGGCAAAATGAGCCTCCTTGGCCTTGGCGCGGTCTAAAAGATCGGGGATCACGTCCCTTTCGCAGCCCTCAAAAAGGGGACAGGCGCATAGGGTATTCCAATCCTTTTCAATCATTGCTCCCTCCAAAAGTGTCTCATTTGGTACACTTTTATAGTATCATAGCTTTCCCGTCCTGTCAATGAATTTTCATTCAAAAGCGAAAAAAATATACGGAATATCTTGTCAGAAATATAAAATTGGTGTATAATCCATTCAAGAATCAAGAAAGCAAAGGAGCATAAGCAAAAATGTCTATGAAATTAAGCACCGAATTTTCTCAGCCCTTCTATTCCGCTTCCGAGTATGAGGCTCTCATCCCCGAGGCCAAAAAGGCTCTGGAGACGGTCAAGGCCAACTACGCCGCAGGCACCTCTCCTCTCGGCTGGTATACCCTTCCCGAGGATTATGATAAGGAAGAATTTGCCAGAATCAAGGAGTGCGCCGCCCGCATCCGCAAGATGTGCGACGTATTCGTGGTGATCGGTATCGGCGGCTCTTATCTGGGAGCCCGCGCCGCCATCGAATTCCTTCAGGGCAATTTCCACAATAACCTCCGCGCCGACGGTCCCGAGATCTATTTTGCAGGCACCAGCGTGGACGGAGACTACCTTGCGGATCTGTTGAAGATCTGTGAGGGCAAGGACATTTGCGTCAACGTCATTTCCAAGTCCGGCACCACCACCGAGCCCGCCATCGCCTTCCGTGTATTCCGCGAGCTGATCGAGAAGAAGTACGGTATGGAGGAGGCCAAGAAGAGAATCTTCGTGACCACCGATAAGAACGTAAAGCCCGGCACCCTCAAGGAATTTGCCACCGAGGGCGGCTACGAGAGCTTTGTGGTTCCCGGTAACATCGGCGGCAGATACTCCGTTCTCACCGCCGTGGGTCTTCTGCCCATCGCCGTCAGCGGCGCTGACATCGACGCGATGATGGCCGGCGCTCTCGAAGCGAAGAATGAGTTCGACACTTTCGAGATCGAGAAGAACATCTGTATGCAGTATGCCCTTCTTCGTAACGTGTTCTATCGCAAGGGTAAGAAGTTTGAGATGTACGCCTCCTACACCCCCGCAATGGAGCTGATGGGCGAGTGGCTCAAGCAGCTCTACGGCGAGTCCGAGGGTAAGGACGGCAAGGGCATCTTCCCCGTATCCGCCATCTACTCCCGCGACCTGCACTCTCTGGGCCAGTACGTTCAGGAGGGTGAGAGAACCATGTTCGAGACCGTTCTCGAGATCACTGCTCCCAAGGTAGACTTTGCCATCCCCACCGCAGAAACGGATATGGACGGCCTCGGCTATCTCGAGGGCAGAAATATGGACTTCGTCAACAAGAACGCCTTCCGCGGCACCGCTCTTGCCCATCAGGACGGCGGCGTTCCCACCATTGTGCTTGCGATGGAAAAGGCTGACGAGAAGAACTTCGGCTATATGGTCTACTTCTTCGAGCTCGCTTGCGCCATCAGCGGCTACATTCTGGACGTGGATCCCTTCAATCAGCCCGGCGTAGAGGCCTATAAGAAGAATATGTTCCGTCTTCTCGGCAAGCCCGGATATACAAAATAACAAAGATTTGGCCTTCGGCTTGTATCATTTTACGAAATTTTCAAGATTTCGGAAAAACGAAGAAAAGTCTCTTGCATCTTTGTTCAAATTATGGTAATATATTCTCAGAAAACAGATTCAGTGAATCTGGAAAGGAATGGTTTACATTTATGTTGAAATTGATCATCGGTTTGAAGGGCAGCGGCAAGACCAAACACCTCATCGACCTGGCCAACAAGGCCGTGGAGGTTTCTCCCGGTCACGTGGTTTGCATCGAAAAGTCCAATAAGCTTATTTTCGACGTCAATCACAAGGTTCGCCTCGTGGATACCGAAGCCTACACCGTTTCCAATGCCGAAGAGCTCTACGGTCTGGTTTGCGGCATTCTTGCCACCAACTACGACGTGAAGGATCTCTTCATTGATTCTTCCTTGAAGATCTGCGGCGACGACGTTGCCGCTTGGGTGACATTCATCGATAAGCTGGACAAGCTCTGTGCCAAATACGAGGTTCAGTGCATCACCACCTCCTCCATTGACCAGGCAGATCTCCCCAAGGCTTTGGAGCAGTACGTCTTCTAAAGATGGATTACCTAGAGCTTTTAATTGAAGTTCCAAGAGAAAAGGTCGATCTCGTATCGACCTTTCTTGTTGCAGGGGGGTACGATACCTTCGAGGTCTGCGACTTCTCCGACCTGGTGGAGAGCGCAGGCGAGATGTTCGGGGATTATATCGAGGACGAGCTTTTGGAGAAGCAGTCCGCCCCTCCCGCCATCAAGTTTTATATGGAACGGGACGAAAGAGGCCGTGCGGAGGAGATTCTGAATTTTGTCCTCGGTGTTTCCGAGAAGCTCGGCTGGAACGACGTGACAGGCCGGATCACGCTGGTGGAAAACAGCGATTGGGATACCCGCTGGAAGCAGTATTTTTACCCCTTCCCCGTCGGGGAGCGCCTTTTCATCAAGCCCGCTTGGGAAGAGGTGGAAAAGGATCTGATATCCGGCAGAGAGATCATTGAGATCGACCCCGCCGCCGCCTTCGGAAGCGGCACCCACGCCACCACCCGCCTGTGTCTGGAGTCTCTGGAGCGGGTCCTGAAGGTGGGAGACAAGGTTTTGGACATGGGCTGCGGCTCGGGGATTCTCGCCATT
>JAFVYT010000121.1 GCA_017508505.1 Clostridia bacterium | reverse complement strand
TTATTCCTTAATATTTTCGGAGAAAATATTTCATAGGCAACGCCTATTTCATACGACGTCAGTCGTATTTCATCAATTTGCTTTGCAAATTGATTTCATTGTAGGTTGAGTTTATCCCTAAGCTCAACCTACTAACGGGAGCTTCTTTTGCTAGAGGAGCATTTGATACAGCGTCAGGATCAGGGGGACGGTCAGGCACGAGGCTACGTGGGAGACCAGCGCCTGTCCTGCGCCGATGCGGGTATCCCTGCCGAGGGAGGCGGGAAGGATGACGGTGTTCAGGCCCAAGGGCATCGCAAGGCTTGCCACGGCGCAGGTGGCAAAGACCTCGTCCGTGGGAAGAAAAGGGAGCAGGAGCAGAAAGAGCCCGGGGAAGACGATCAGCCGCAAAAGGCTCACAACGTAGACCCGCCCGATCCCGAGGATTTCCTTCATTTTATATCTTGCCACGGTCATTCCCGTCAGGAGCATTCCCAAGGGGGACATACACGCCCCCGCCGCATCCACCGCCGTGGAGAGAAAGCTCGGCAGGGGAAGCTTGGTAAGACCGATGAGCATTCCCAAAAGGGTGCAGGCGAACATCGGATTCAAAAAGCTCTTCAGCCGCTCCCGAAGGCCGCCTCGCCGCTCCGGGTCCTGCAGCAGTAAAACGGGTGCACCCCACAGATAAATGAGCGCCCAAAGGGGCAGGGTAAAGATGAGATAACCCATAAAGAGGTGGGGGAAGAGGGCGCTGACCACGGCATTGCCCATATAGCCGAAGTTGGAAAAGCAAAGGCCGTAGGCGTAGATTCCCTTTTCGTAAGGATCCTTGGACAGAAGCCTCGTGCAAAAAAGGGCAAGGAGGATGGCCGCGACGCCGAGACCGAAGCTTCCCAAAAGAAGCCCTCCGGCGCGGGAAAGGGTTTCGGGGGTGAAGCTTTTCATAAAGGTACCCAGCACCAAGGCAGGGACGAATACCAGATTCTCAAGCCTTGAAATGACCCGCTCCGACCCGTCGGGGATCCATTTTCCGCGAACAAGCAGAAAGCCCAGGGCGATGAAAAGCAAAAGATAGGCGGTCTGACTCAGTGTGGTAAAGAAAACGTTCATATTGCTCCCTCGGAATCGTTTTTAGACGTATTCGCGTTTCGCTGCCCCCGGGCAAAGGCGGGGACGGCCTCGTAGTCGTCGCACAAAACGGAGCAGAGGTTTTGCAGAGCATAGTAGGAGGGCTTCGGGGTGTAGCTGCCGACGGAGTATCCGTTTTCGTCAAAGTCGGCCCCGATGACACCAAAATAGCCGTAATCCAGACGGCTGGCCTTGTCGCCGTTGATCCCGTTCAGCGCCTCGACCATATCCATACAGGAAAAGTAGGAGGTGAAGTAGCACCCGTTTTTCAGATCTGTGATCAGGTGCCGCAGCAAAAACTTGGCCTGCTTTAACTCGGTCCAATTGGCTCGTCGCAAGGCACCGGCAAAGCCGTAGCGGGACTGAGTACCGCTTTCACCCTGAATGATCTTCAGGTCGAGACCCTTTTCCTCCACCCAAGCCTTATAATATTGAAACCTGTCGCTCCAGTCTCCCTCGGCAACGCAATAGGCATGGTAGGTAATACCGTCCAGATGCTCCAGAATATCCGTTTTCTTCAGGGTCTCGGAGTATTCGTTCTTTCCGTAGCAGAGCGCCGGACCCAGCACCTCGCAGTCCGGATCCGCCTTTTTGCACGCACGGGCGGTGATGCGGGTCAATTCCGCCAGCTCCAAGGGATCGGGGCCGTGCTTCCAGCACCATTCGCCGTCGGGCTCGTTCCACACCTCCCAAAAGCGGACGCGTCCCTTGAAGTGGGTGACGGTGGCGTGAACGTAGCGTGCCCAGGCCTGCTTCTCCTCTTTGCTGTGGATGGGAGGACATCCTACGGCGCCGTAGTGCTTCTTTGCCGCCTCGGTATAAAGCTCGTTGCCGTAGCAAAGGCAGATCCAAGGCTCGATTTTCATAGAAAGGAAGCGGTCGACGATGGGGTCCAGCCAAGAAAAGTCGTATACCCCCCTTTGCTTTTCGGTGCGCTGCCAGCCGGATTGCAGCCGTGCCCACTTTACTCCTGCCTGAGCCACCAGCTCGTAGGCCTTTTCCGGGTCGAAAACACCCCGATCGAGCTTTTCAAAGCCGATGCCGATCCGTGAATGACGGATTTGGCTTGCACGCTTGGGGATCAGTCTCCCGAGCTTTTTCATTCTGACCATACGCTTATCGCCTTTCTTTTTTCCAAGGAAGCCTCGCACAAAAAGAGCGATCCCCTTGGGAGTATAGCTTCATTGTAGAGGTTTTTTCAAAAAAAACTATCAATAATATAGGATTATTAATATATTATTATTAGAAATCTTATGGCCCGGAGCGGCCTTTTTTCTTCGGCCTTGCCGAAGCATCACGAAAAAAAAGCACCCTTTCGGGTGAAATGATATCATGTTGGTAGACACCAAAAAAGTGTCTACCAACATTTTTGTGTATAGGAGGAAAAAGGATGGGACGGCCAAAGGGCCAAGGGGTCTGACCGATCGACCACGGACGGCGGCCTTGCTCCGAAGCGCTTACAGGATGCCCTTCCCTCCGTCTACAAAAATGCTTTGTCCGGTGATGTATCGGCCCTCCTCGGAGCAAAGCAGGGAAACGATTCCCGCGCAGTCCTCGGGCTTACCGTAAAAGCCGACGGGAATGGTTTCGAGGATCCTCTCCGCGTACGCGGGATCACTGAGGGCTTCCACGTTACGGTCGGTGTCGATTACGCCCGGTGCCACGTTGTTACAGGTGATTCCGTCTTTTGCAAGCTGTAACGAAAGGGACTGCATCATATTCGTCTGTGCGGCCTTGGAGGCGGAATAGATCAGCATATCGGGATGGGGCTTTGTCTCTTGGACGGAGCCAATGGTGATGATTCTGCCCCACTGATTTTTCTTCATATGATCCACCGCCGCTTGTATTAAGATTAGGCTTGATACAAAATTGCAGTTGAATTGCTCATAGCACGCTTCGGTTTCGATTTCCTTCCAAGGAGTGCGATACTGCAGGGAGGCATTCAGAACCAGCACGTCCGCCTCCCTGACCCTTCCGCAAAGCTGACGGGTTTTCTCTACGTCGGTCAAATCGGATATGACGATCTCCGCGCTCCCGCCGTTTTGCTCGATGATTCGTTTCGTTTCCTCTGCCTTTTGGAGCCTTGTGGCACCGTGAACGACCACGTGGTACCCGTCCTTGGCAAGTCGGATTGCGATGGCTCTGCCAATCCCTCGGGAAGAGCCTGTTACGAATGCTGTTTTCATTTGTTTCCCCCTATAAAAGAGTTGCTTTTGCGGTCGTTGAGCCCCGCCGCCGCACCCCGTTCAAGACGGACGCGGCGCAGGCGGTGACGGCGGTCGGGGAATCTTGCCCCTTTCCAAAGCGGTCGGGGCTCCCGATCCTTTTTGCCGTGGAAGCTTACGCTTTGATCCTTGCGCTTTCTTCTGCGGTTACAGGACGACGGTAAACCGATTGTCCGCTCCCTTTTTCAGATGGATTCGGGTCGTTACCTGCCTTCCGTCACAAGCCGCCTCCAAATCGTACGTGCCAAAGAAGCCTTTCAGGTCGGCTTCGGCATCACAGACGGCTTCAACGTCGGTGTGCCATTCCCGGTTGATCAGCTGATCCAATACCTCCCAGGCAGGCTTTTTGCTCATGTCAAACCGCAAAAGGCCACCGTGATATTTGTTTTCTCCGTTTGTCATATCTCCGGGTGTGGCATAGGCGGCATAGCCATCGATCATATTCCAGTAGATGATGGCCTCTACGCCGGGATGGCTGAACCAGATGCGGTACAGATTGCGGAGCATCTGCGCCTGCACGTCCTCGTCCTCCGCTTCCCGGGAGTAGGCCGAGGCGGTGACCTCGGTAATTTGGATGGGCTTATTCAGCTTGGCGTAAGTATCCAGCACCCGATAAAGGTGCTCAGGGTTACAAAGATACTGTGCTCTGGCCTCTTCATCCTCGCGGGAATGGAACTGGTGATATTGCATCCCGATGGAATTGATGTCTGCGCCCTTTTCCAGAGCCCGTTGGATCTGCAGATAGTAGGCGCTTCGGGTGTACTTGTAGTACTCCGCCCAGACGTAGCGGGTCGCCTCGTTGATGATCAGCTTATTGGTGGGCAGATATCGGCGGGCGTGGTCAAAGCTCCATTCGATAATATCGTCCTCCAGAAAGAAGGGCGTGCTCTTGCGGTCGGGCTTGCCGGTGATGTAGTTGCACTGGGTCTCGTTGATGACCTCCATGGAAGGGATTCGGTCGGCATAGCGCTCCGCGATCCGACGGATCCGCTTGTCCAGCAGGGCCTTGATTTCGTGGGCATCCTCCGGCAGCCACAGGGGAGACCACTGGTCGTACACCAGGCAGTGGAGCTTGGGCTCGATGCCTTTTTCCTCACAGTATTCCAGACAAAGGTCCGGTGCGGGACGGCGATAATCCTTGGGACTGTCCTTGTCAAAGCGCAGAAAATCGGGCCGAGGCTCCAGATTGGCCCAGTAGAAGGGAAGCGTCGCCAGATTAAACAGCTGCGGATACATCTCCCTGAACCTTTGATTTTTCTCCTCGGTTTCCAATTCATCCAGCATAAAAAGGTTGCACCCGAAACGGAAATCGTGGCTCTTTTGCTTCAGCCTGAGCTTCACGTTTTGCAGGGGCGCGCCCTCGCTGTCAACGAAGGAAAGCTTGAGCCAGCCCTTGCGGTTGGCTTCTATGCCGTTTTCAATACGGTCCTCCATCCGGGACTCCTGTTCCCGGAAATATTTTAAAACGCGATCCGCTCGATTCATGGCGTTCTCCTCTCAGCTCCAAATTCTGTCGTTTGAAAATTCCCTGTTCCATTCGTCCGTCGGTTCAAAATATCCCGGGATATGAGGATTGATATGCTCTCTTAATACCGCTTCGTTCAGGTCGTCAAAGCCGAGGCCAGGCTTTTCGGGAACCTTGATAAAGCCGTTTTCAAAAAGCGGGTTTTGAATTCCCGTTACCATATCGGCCCACCACGGAACGTCAACGGAATGAAATTCCAAAGCCAGGACGTTGTGCATTGCCGCAGCGGTATGAACGGCGGCAAGACAGGCCACGGGGCTTTCGGCCATGTGGATCGCGGTTGCAACGCCGTATTCATCGGCAATATCGGCGATTTTCTTCAGCTCCAGCGCGCCGCCGCAGGTCAAAATATCGGGGTGAATGACCGATACCCCTCCGGCCTTGATCAGCGTCTCGAAGCCCTCCTTCAGGTAGATGTCCTCTCCGGTGCAAACGGGAACGGTCGTGCTGTTTTTCAGTCGGACGTACTGGTCCGTATACATCCAAGGCACCATATCCTCGATCCAGGCAAGGTTATAGGGCTCCATTCGGCGGGCAAAGCGGATGCAGTCCTCCACACAGATATGGCCGAAGTGGTCCACCGCCAGAGGTACCTCGTAGCCGATGACCTCTCTTACCTCTCTCACGTAATTTTCAAGGAAATCCAGTCCCTTTTCGGTTAAGTGGATCCCCGTGTGAGGGTGGGCGGTGGTCACGATGGAGTAGCTTTTTTGATGTCTTACCATATCGGCGGTTACCGATCCGCCCTGCACGTTGAGGATGTGGCTTGCGTACCTTTTCATATCCTCGAGAAAGCCCAGAGGTGCATTCAGTGCTCCGGGCTCGTCCAGCAAAAGACCGATCCCCAGATCCATTTTAAGAAACGTGAAGCCCATCTCCATTCGCTTCTTTAAAGCAAGGCCCATATCGTGGCCGGTGTGCTTACCCTCGACGTCGGTATCGCAGTAGACTCGCACCTCATCGCGGAATTTGCCGCCGAGGAGCTGGTAAAGCGGCACGCCGTATGCCTTGCCTGCCAAATCCCAAAGGGCGATCTCAATTCCCGAAACGCCGCCGCCTTGACGGGAGGGGCCGCCAAACTGCTTGATTTTGCGGAAGATCTTATCCACGTTACAGGGGTTTTCACCGAGGATTCGGCTTTTCAGCATCAGGGCATAGGTTTTGGAGGAGGCGTCCCGCACCTCACCGTAGCCGCTGATCCCCTGGTTGGTATCGATTCTCAGAAGGGTGCACCGCTTGGGCGCTCCGTCGATATCCACAAAGCGCAGATCCGTGATTTTCAAATCCGTCGGGCTTGAACCGAGATTCATAGTTCCACCTCACAATTTTTTTATGCTTTGTTTGTATCTGATTATATATGATTTTCGATATGAATCAACGGCTTTTTCGCTATAAAACACTTGATTTTCGCTACTGATGGCGGTATACTGAGACAGGGGGTGATCGAATGCTGCCGGAGAATCTTGCGATTTCCGTTACAGACGTTTTGCGCTATCATCAAAGGCGGGAAAGGGTGTACGTTCCCGCTCGGAAATACTCGGCCATCTCCCTGCGGCTGGAAACCTCGGGGAGCTATCATTGCAAGAACAAAACGATTTCCTTTGAGCCGGGAAGCGTTTGCATCATTCCCGAGGGGGTTGCCTATGAACGGAGCAGTCGGGAGGAGGATATTTTGGTGATCCACCTCCAAATGCTCAATTACGTGATGGAGGAGATCCGGGTGTTCCCGGTTCCCGATCCCGAAAAATACCAAAGGCTTTTTTCCAAGGCATTGGCTTTAAAGCACAAAAATTAGGTTGGGGCGGCGTATCGCATCACCTCGGTCGTATACGAGATCCTGTCGGAGCTTACGCGGGACGTGGGCGCTGCCGCAAATGCAAGCGACAGGCGAATCGTTGAAACGGCCGAATATATGAGACAAAACCTTTGGGATTCCCGATTGTCCATTGAGGATTTGGCCGCCCGCGCCTCTGTTTGCCCGTCTTATTACCGTCGGGAATTCCGTCGGATCTACGGCACCTCTCCCAAGGAGTATCTCGATACCCTGCGGATCCGTTATGCAAGATCGCTTTTGGAGACCCACTATTTTTCGCAAAAGGAAATTGCCGCTCGCTGCGGATTTTCGGAGGTTGGCTATTTTCGGTCGGTCTTTCAAAAAAAGATGGGGAAATGCATTCGGGACTATCTTTCCGACGAAACGAGAAACGATTATTGATCCGAAGCGCCCTCGCGTTCCCTTCGAAAGCATTTGCTCCCAAAGAAAAGCGCATCCCCTCGGCCTTGCCGAAGCATCACGGAAAAAAAGCCTCCCGTTAGTAGGTTGAGCTTAGGGATAAACTCAACCTACAATGAAATCAATTTGCAAAGCAAATTGATGAAATACGACTGACGTCGTATGAAATAGGCGTTGCCTATGAAATATTTTCTCCGAAAATATTAAGGAACAAAAATGATCCGTTGCAAAAATGCAACGGATCATTTTTTACCATAATATGCCCAAAGGGCATATATCATATTGCGATAGCAATATTTCACATTTCCGTAAGGAAATACTTCATATTACCGTTAGGTAATATATCATTGGGGGTTGCGGTAAT
>JAFVYT010000120.1 GCA_017508505.1 Clostridia bacterium | reverse complement strand
GCACCAGACTTTGACTCTGGCACTCGTGAGTTCAAATCTCGCCATCCCTGCCAAAAAGAAACGACAATTTTCTTTCGGAAGATTGTCGTTTCTTTTTGTTCTTTTCACTTTTCTCTTTTCATTCTTCTCTCTTCTCTAAAATTGTCGTTTCCAGAGAAAAGATAAGAGTGAAAAGAGAAGAGAAAAGGTAGCTTTGCTCCGCAAAGCATTGATTTGAATAACGAATTATGATATAACACATTCAGAAGTGAGTCCGAATTCCTACGCAAACCCGACACCGCCGCTGTTTTTTCCACCTCATTGAAAGAACGCTTCCTTCTTGACGAGGAGCGCGGTTTTTGGTATAATCTCGATGTTTGACAAAATAAAAGGAGCATTTTGTATGAATCGAGAAAAATTTTCCTCCCGACTCGGCTTTATCCTGATTTCTGCAGGATGTGCCATCGGCCTTGGAAACGTCTGGCGCTTCCCCTATATCGTAGGGAAATACGGCGGAGCCGCCTTCATCCTGATTTATCTGTTCTTCCTTGTGGCCTTCGGTCTTCCCATTATGTCGATGGAGTTTGCGACCGGTCGTGCCAGCGGCAGGAGCATTGCAAAATCCTTTGAAACGCTGGAGCCAAAGGGCTCCAAGTGGCACCTTTACGGCATCGTCGGTACTGCGGGCAACTACCTTTTGATGATGTTCTATTCCACAGTAACGGGCTGGATGGTGCATTACTTTATTAAGATGCTTCGCGGAGACTTTTTCGGTGACGTTCCGATGGAGGCGGTTACGAGTCAGTTTTCCGAGATGACTGCGGATCCCGTCGCCGCCGTGGGCTTTATGCTTCTGGTTATCGTTGGGGGTGCTCTCGTTTGCTCTCTCGGCCTGCAAAAGGGAATCGAGCGCATTACCAAGGGAATGATGCTTGCTCTGCTTGGCATCATCGCAGTCCTGGCCGTGCGCGCCGTCACCCTTCCCGGTGCCGCCGAGGGCTTGAAGTATTATCTCGTTCCCGACTTCGGAAGGATTGCGGAGGTGGGACTTGGGGAGGTCATCTTTGCGGCCTTGGGTCAGGCCTTCTTTACCTTGTCCATCGGAATGGGTGCCATGACCATCTTCGGCAGCTACATCTGCCGCGACCGCGCACTCTTCGGTGAGTGCATCACAATCGCCTCTCTGGATACCTTTGTTGCACTGATGGCGGGTATGATCATCATTCCCTCCTGCTTTGCCTACGGCATCTCCCCCGGAGAGGGTCCCGGCCTTGTGTTCGTTACGCTTCCCGTGGTGTTCCGTGAGATGGCGGGTGGGCAGATCTGGGGCTCCTTCTTCTTCCTCTTTATGATCTTTGCCGCCTTCTCCACGATCATCACCGTGTTTGAGAATATCCTTTGCTGCTGTATGGACTACTTCGGCTGGAGCCGCAAAAAGGCCTGCCTTGTCAACTGCATTGCGCTCTGCCTTCTGTCTCTGCCCTGTGCCCTCGGATTTAACGTGCTCTCCTTTATTCAGCCCTTGGGAGAGGGATCTACGATTCTGGATTTGGAGGACTTCATCGTCTCCAATAACATTCTTCCCATCGGCTCTCTTGTCTACGTTCTTTTCTGCTGTCTGAAAAAGGGTTGGGGCTGGAAGAGCTTCATTGCCGAGGTCAACACGGGGAAGGGCATCAAGCTCCCCGAAAAGCTTCGTCTTTACGTCACCTTCGTAATCCCGCCCATCATCCTCTACATCCTCATCCAAGGGTACGTTTCCAAGTTCTTTTCATAAAGAAAGGATTCCGATCGCAGATCGGAATCCTTTTTTTGTAATGGTGAGTTATACTATCAAGTGCAACAGTTTCGAAAAAAAATAGAAGTTCATACGAATCTCTGGTAGAATAGAGTTACCACACACCAAACCGCCAAAGGAGAAACGTATGAACTACACCCATCTTACCATAGAAGAGCGTTG
>JAFVYT010000119.1 GCA_017508505.1 Clostridia bacterium | reverse complement strand
GTAGTTTTTTCATTCATATTTTCGAAGAAAATATATCATAGGCAAAGCCTATATCACTCGTCGTAAGACGAATATCACAGATTTGCATCGCAAATCTATTTCATTGTAGGTTGGGATTATCCCTAAGACCAACCTACTAAGGGTTGCCGTTTTTTGTTATCGGAAGAGGGGATGGAGCTGTCTGCCCTCCAGCGCGGCCCTCGCCGCTTCGTCCAGGAGAGAAAAGTCACATTGGAGAGAGAAGGGCTTCTCCTTCGGGTCGTCCTGACGCAGAGGGACGAAGTAAAAGCCCTTTTTCTCCAGAAGCGTACCGAGGTTTGCGGCGGAGCCCGAAAGGGCGTCGTTGGTGGAGAGGGCGACCAGCACCGCCTTTCCTCCCCGTCGGTGGGATTTTGCCGCCATCGTGACGCTGGAATCGGTGATCCCGAGGGCCATCTTGGAGAGGGTGTTCCCCGTGCAGGGGCAGATCACCAAAAGATCCAACAGCCCTTTCGGCCCGATAGGCTCTGCCTCGGGAATGGTGGTAATGGGAGCACGGCCGCAGATGGCGGCGGTGCGGGAGAGGACCTCCTCCTTGGAAAAAAAGCGGGTATCGGTATTTGCCACCCGCTCCGAGAGGATGGGGACGATCTCATATTGCTCCGTCCACCTCTCCATGATGTCAAAGGCCTTTTCCAGGGTGCAAAAGGAGCCCGTCATAGCAAAGCCGATGACCTTTTTCATATCGTTCACTCGCTTTCGTGAAAAAACTGATCCAGATGCTTTCGGATGCAACCGAAAATCGCCGCGGCCTCACTCCCCGGAGCACAGAGCCCCGGCAGGCCGGGCAAGGGATGAAACAGGATGCCGCGCTTTTCAAGAGAGGTGACCGAGAGACCCGAAAAGCCTGAGGCCACTTGGAAAAAGTGCGTCCCTCGGGGAATGGCATCCAGGAATGCAGGAGGAAAGATGGGCTCGGGGACGGTGTTGACAAGGGTGCTGAAGCGCCCCATTTCGTCCCCCGGGGCTCGATAGACCTCAAAGCCCTCTCGGGCGGCGCGGGCCATAGAGCCCTCTCGGGAGAAAACGGAAAGCCGTATCCCGTTTTGTCGGAAGAGCGCGGCGATGGCGCGGCCGCAGTTGCCGTAGCCGCAGAGGAGCACCCGCTCCTTTTCCAGAAGCGAGTCGGTGCACTCGATCAGAGCCGCAAGGCACCCCTCGGCGGTGGCGCGGGCGTTTTGGGCGAGGTATTCCTCATCCTCCAAAAGCGGGATCGCAAAAATGCCCCGCTCCTTTAGGGCGGCCCTTTCCTCTCCGTCGGCTCGGCCGAGGAAAACGGTGCTTCCCGCGGGGAGCGCCTTGGCAAGGGCGAGAACGTCCTTTTTTGCCGTTCCGAAGCCCGGGAGGCAGACCCCCGCTTTTTCGGTGGGGAGGCCCTCCCGATACACACGATGTCCCGCTTCCCGAAGCATTTTTGCCACCAGATCCCAGCGCTTGTCGTCACCCGTTACAAAAAAATCCGCCATTTGTTTTTCCTCCTTTGGATTCCATACTTTAATTTATGCAAAATGCAGAAAAATGTCCCGAATTTTCTTGCGTTTTTGCCATCTTGACGAAGCATTTTTCTTCCCATATAATAGAAATACAGAATCCTTTCGAAAAGAGGTGCTTTGACATGAAGAGACGTATTTTTGCTTTGATGATGAGCCTTTTTTTGCTTTTGCCTCTCGTCTCCTGTGCCGCCCCGAAAATCGAGGTGCCCGAGGAAACCGCCGCGCTGACGGAGGCGGAGAAAAAGGAGCCGAGCGTACAGAATCAGCCCGTGAAGGAGGATTCTATCCGCGAGGAGCCCACGGGTATCTTTGAAAACGTAGGCTTTTCCGTCGGCTTTGGGCGATACGTGATCACCCCGCCCCGCGGCACGCCCATGGCGGGCTACGGCAACGAAAGCACGCGCCTTTCCACCAAAACCGACGATGAGCTTTACGCCACCTGCGTGGCGGTGAGCGATGGGGAGAACACGGCACTGTTCTTCTCTCTGGATATGCTGGCCTGCTCCGGTGAGGTGTGGAGACAGACCACGGAGAAAATCGAGGCGGAGCTCGGGATCCCGAAGGATTATGTCTTTATCACCGCTACCCACACCCATTCCGGCCCTTCCGCTTCTCTTGGCGCGGGCGGCTCCATTGCCATCGCCCGTATGGTCAAGGCGGCCAAGGACGCGATTTTGACCCTGGACAGTGCCAAAATGTACATCGGCACCACTCAAACGGAAAAGATGGCCTACGTCCGCCGATACTTAAAGGAGGACGGCAGCTATATTTATCGGGAAAAGCTCCCCGCAAACGCCTCGGAGCCCGAGTACCGCCACGAGACGGACGCAGACAACCAAATGCAGATCATCCGCTTTGACCGAAAGAATCAGAAGGACGTGGTGATGGTTAACTGGACCTGCCACGTGACCAGCGTGGGCGGAATGAAGAATACCAATATTTCCGCCGACTGGGTCGGCTCCTTCCGCGACACGGTAGAAGAGGAGGGGGACGTTTATTTCTCCTTCCATCAGGGCGCAGCAGGGAACGTGACCCCCGGCACAAGGCTGGTCGGCCCCAAGGAGCAGAACAACGCCGACGACTACCAGAAGCACGGCCGTGATCTGGCAGGCTTCTGCCTTGCGGCTCTGCCGAGCCTGACCGAGATCGAGACGGGTAAGGTGCGCGCTCTCGGCAGCACCATCGACGCCGTGCGGGACAACAACGTAGAGGGCTTTGATCTGGAGGTTGCCCAAAGGATCTCGCTTCTGTTCAAGAACGGAAAGACCTCGGGAGAGATCGACGATCTTTGTCGGGAAAACGGCTTTGCGGGATATCGCCACGCAATGAGCGTGCTTGCCCGCTCGCAGTATACCGAGGATGAGATCCACGTGGATATGAATTTGGTCGCCATTGCCATCGGAGACGTGGCCTTTGCAGGGGCACCCTTTGAGATGTTCGACACCAGCGGAATGCAGGTGAAGAACGCCTCCGAATACACGATGACCTTTCTGTGCGGCTACACCAACGGCTCCTTCGGCTACATTCCCAACTCCGAGGTCTTCCCCAATCACCAGTACGAGGTGGACACCTGTAAATTCGTACGGGGCACCGCCGAGCAGGTGGTGGCGGAATTGGGCAGACTTCTTAGTGAGATCAAGTAAAGGAGAATCCGATGAAACGAAGTATTTCTTTGATCCTTGCGGCTTTGCTGCTGCTGTCCCTCGTCTCCTGTGCCGCCCCGAAAATCGAGGTTCCCGAGGAGACCGCCTTTGAAACGACAACGGAGGAGAAAAAGGAGCCGAGCGTGCAAAATCAGCCCGTGAAGGGCGATATCATCCGTGAGGAGCCCGCGGGCACCTTTGAGAAGGAGGGCTTTTCCGTCGGCTTCGGACGGTATAAGATCACTCCCTCCCGCGGCACGCCGATGGCGGGCTACGGCAATACGGAAAGCCGCCTTTCGGAAAAGACGATGGACGATCTGTTCATCACCTGCGTTGCCGTTTGGGACGGAGAAAAAACGGCACTCTTTTTCTCCGTGGATGCCATTTCCGTTCCCACCTCCGTGTACCTGGAGGCGTGTGCCAAGATCGAAGCGGAGCTCGGGATCCCCAAGGAGTACGTCTTTATGACGGCGACCCATACCCATTCCGCAGGGGTTGTGAGCGTGGATTCCGTTCAGGGCGGGCTGGTGATCGGCAGGGCCCTGCGAGCCGCCAAGGATGCGGTGATGACGCTTGACAGCGCCGAGATGTACCTTGGTACCACCAAAACGGAAAAAATGGCCTACGTCCGCAGATATTTAAAGGAGGACGGGTCGTATATTTACCGCGACTTTCTCCCTGCAAACGCCTCGGAGCCCGAGTATCGCCACGAGACGGACGCGGACAACCAAATGCAGATCATCCGCTTTGACCGAAAGAATCAGAAGGACGTGGTGATGGTTAACTGGACCTGCCACGTGACTACTGTCGGCAGTCTGAGCAAAAATTCGATCAGCGCCGACTGGGTAGGGGTTTTCCGCGAGGAGATGGAAAAGGACGGCGACGCTTACTTTTCCTTCTATCAGGGCGCCGCGGGGAACGTGACCCCCGGCACAAGGCTGGTCGGCCCCAAGGAGCAGAACAACTCCAAGGATCACGTGGCCCATGGAAAGGCCCTTGCGGGCTTCTGCAAGGCGGCGTTGCCGACGCTGAAAAAGACCCAAACGGGCAAGATCCGTGCTCTTTACTCCGAAATTACCTGTCAGTATCTGACGGCAGAGGACGTGGCGGGCTATAACCTCGACCACGCTACGGAGATTTCGGGTCTCTTTGCCTCGGAGCGCGGCATTACAACCAAGGTCACGCAGCTTTGTCGGAAGTACGGCTACGGCTCTCCCTACCACGCCAATGCGGTCCTTGCGGCCTCGCGGCGGGAGGAGGGGGCGACTGCCAAAATGAATCTGATCGCCATTGCCATCGGTGACGTTGCCTTTGCGGGGGCACCCTTTGAGATGTTTGACACCAGCGGAATGCAGGTGAAGAACGCCTCCGAATACACGATGACCTTTATGTGCGGCTACACCAACGGCAGCTTCGGCTACATTCCAAACATCGAGGCTTTTCCCAATTATCAGTACGAGGTGGATACCTGCCGCTTTGAGCCCGGCACCGCCGAGCAGGTGGTGGCAGAGCTTGACCGCCTCCTGAAGGAAATGCGATAAAGAAACAAAAAAAACGCTTCCCAAATGGGTGATGTTCTTAGCGGAGAAAATATGCTTTGAGCAAAGTGCAAGCATCGCATTTGACTAGTCAAACGTAAATATGGGCTAAGCCCAAACCCTTATAACGACAGAAAGAGATAACAAATCGGTTCGTAGCCGAAATGTTATCTCTTTTTCTGTTGGTTTAATGAAATCGTTGCGCGGCAACGATGAAATCTTCACTTCGT
>JAFVYT010000118.1 GCA_017508505.1 Clostridia bacterium | reverse complement strand
GTTTGACCGCCAAGGATGTCCCTTGGCGGTCAGGGATACTTAGTCAGATTCTTCTTCGGAGGTGGCCTCTTCTTTGTCCTGCGAGGGCTCGGTGGAAAGGATCGCCTCGGGAAGATCCATAGGCTCCGGGGGAGGGGTCGGATTGGCAGCCTCCTCGGCCTCTTGGGGAACGGCAAGGGGTGCCGGAGGCGCGGTCTCCACGGGGACGGTCGGAACGGGAGCGGTGGGCTGGGGATCCGTGATGCCGTAGATGCTTCTCAATTCATCCAAGGAGTCTCCGCTGTCCCGATCGCGAATGGGACGGGCAAAGGAAAGCTCCTTTTCCATTTCCGCTTCGCTCTTTTTCTTTTTCAAAAGGAACACGAAGGTCAAAAGCCAGGCGATAAAGAGAAGCACCGCCACAAGGCCGAGGGCAAGGGCGAGGATCTCCATCCGATCGGTGCTTTCCTTCACGTCGGAGCCGACCAAGGCCGCACCGCCCCCTTCCCCATCGAGTGCGGGATCGGAGGTAGCGGCGGCAAAATAGGCTACGAAGGAGGAATTGGCAAGGTCGAAATAATAGAGGCCGCAGGTGCCGTCCTTGGCCATGGCATAGACCAGATAGACCCCTGCCTGATCCGTTATGTCGGAGCGGTAAAGGGAAAGCTCTCTTTCACCGACCTTCACAGGCTCGGAAAGGGCAAAGCCGTCGGGGATCTCCACGGTCTCGGGAGGAGTCAGAACCACGTAGGGTGCCTCCGTCCCCTGCAGGGTGATCATTTCCGAAAAGGACTCTGCACCCGGATCGTAAAGGTACCAAGCGCCGTTTTCCCCCTCGATCAAATAGGCAATGAGGATGGTGTTTTTGGGGGAGGCAAAGGTAAGGATCTTTTTCTCCCGATACAGAGAGGTGGAGGCGGTGTAGCCGTCGGGGGGAGTGAGATCCTTGGGATCATAGGCCACCTGCAAGGTCTTGCCACCGACCTCGGCGGTAACCCCTGCCAGATCCGACTCCTTGCGAATGACGGTAATGGTGTAGGTCTTGGTGCGGCCGTTTTCCGCGGTAACGACCACCTCAATCTTATTCTCTCCTACCGCAAGCTCCGTTTCGGAGATGCTGACCCGTGCGGCCCCGTGGGCGGCGGTGGCGGAAACGTCGATCTTGGCCACCTCAAAGGGAACCCCGGCGGCATAGGCCGTATTGGCCGCAGAAAAGGCGGGGGTCAATTCCCCGGGGGAGATGGAAAGAGAAGAAAGATTGTTGTCTCCCGAATAGGTGGGCGGCGCCACAATGGAGACGGTGCGGGAAGGAGAGGAGGCCTTCATCGGCTTTGTGGTGTCAAAGCTGACAATCTGGGCACTCTCCACGGAAAGAGACGCAGAGCCGATCTTTTTGGTCTTGAAGACGATCTTCATGGTGGAAAGCTTGGTCTGCCCGTCGCAGGAGTCCACGATGAGAAGAGACCCTCCGCCGCCGGAGTCGGCGCCGGAGACATACTCCAGATAAGCGGGGTCGTACTTTAAGGCGATGCTCCAGGAGCCGATCTTCTCGGAGCCCGAAACGTCCACGAAAAAGGTGACCTGATTGCCCACGACCACAGTCCCCGCAGAGGCCGTAATGGAGATGGTGGCAGACGCGGCGGCGGCAGGAATGCAAAACAGGGCAAGGGTCAGAAAAAGTGACAAAAACAGTGTCAGTATGCGCTTCATACTTAATCTCCTTGGTCAATGGGATTCAGCTTCAGAAGGTGCTTGCGGATGATGAGCAGGTCGATGGCATCCACGACCCCATCGCGATTGACATCCGCAGCAGAGGAAAAGGCTCCCTTCAGGTCGGAAAGCTTCAGCATTTTCTTCCGAACCAAAGCAGATCCACGGCGTCCACGGTGGTGTCACCGTTGACATCACCGTATAAAACGAGGGTGTAGACGGTGGTGCGGGCTCCGTCGTAATAGGAAAGCACAAGACCCGTACGCACCACACCCGAGGCAACGGTCTTTCCGTTTTCATCGCTCAGAGTCGCGACGGCAAGGCCGTAGAGGCCAAGACGGTCCAGAAATTCCTCCACGGAAAGTCCCACGGAAAGTCCCGCGATGAGATTTCCCTTGACGGTAAAATCGTGCTCCCAGCCCGAGGGGACGGGATCGGGTACGACGGGCGGGGTCGGCCCGTCCGGGTTCTCAGGCTCGTCGGGATCCACCGCAGGGGGAGGCGGTGCCTCACCGGAGGAGCCCTGACCGTTCAGAATGATACGAAGGGTATAGGTCTTCACGTCGCCGTTTGCGGCAGTGACCTTGATCTGCAGCACGTTCTCCCCCGTCCAGATGGAAACGCTTCCCACGGAGCCGGAAACGGTGGCCGCCTTTCCTGCGGCGGTGGCACGGACCTGCACGGTGGACACGTTCCCCGTGATGATCAGGGTATAGGAATCGACGCCGTCGTAAAGGCAATCGTAAAAGTCAAAGGAGGGAGTCAGAGAGTAGCCCTCTACCGAAAGGGACGTCAGATAATTGTTCGGGCTTCCCGTAGCCGCGGGCATTTTGGCAGGGGTCTCGGGCATTTTTTCATACACGGGGATACGGAAGGTAAAGGGAGTCTCGATGAGGCCGAGCTCCAGATACTCCACCCTTTGGATGTGGCCCTCGCTGTTGGCGGCGGCCACGTTGGTCATATACTGATGCCAATAGTAGTATTCCTCGTCCACGACGGAAAACTTCTGGAAATAAGGCGTATCCTGACCCACGGAGATGTAGCCGTCCATAATGAAGAAGGCACCGGCGTAGATGGCCTTATAGGGGCTGTCCCAGCCCTGATTCTTGGCGTAGACCATACCGTCGTAGGCGCCGCTGTAGGCACCGATATTAAAGAAATTGTAGTAATTCTCAAAGCCCGAAAAGGTGCCGAGGCTGCAAGCGGAGCCGTTCCAGCCCACCTCCTGAATACAGCGGGTGATCAGGTGGAAGGCGCTGACCCTGGAGGCCTGTGCCGCAAGAAGGAAGGCCTTGGCATAGCTGATCTCCTCCCCGTCGGGGCCGAGGGTGGTCTTCCCCTCCATAAAGCTTCCCTTGAGCATAGAGGCGATGGCCTCCTCCGTCTGAGAGGCGGAGTTGAAGGTGAGCTTTTCAAACTGGAAGATGTCGTTTTCGTTTAAAAAGTTGCGGGGGTCCATATAGTAGGCCACCACGTTTGGGTGTGCCTGATACCAATCGGAGCCCTCCAGGACGCTGTAGGTATCCGTTTCCCAATCGTAGCCCTTATCCGTAGAGTAGTGGGAAAGGATGCCGTCGTTGATCATACTGCGGCCGTAGGTATTTTCATTGGTCTGCACGATCTTCCAATCCAGACCCGTTTCAAAGGCCTCAAAGTTCCAGGAGGGGTGGAGGGCGTGCAGGGCAGTAAGCTTGGCACGGTAGCTCTCAGGGAAGCGGGCAAGCTGCTCCTCAAAGTTGAGATTTTCCTCGGGCTCCTCGTCGTTTTCCTCCACGATGGCAACGTACTCCGCGAAGATATACCCCTCGTAGTTCATTCCGTCCCGATCGTGGGTAAAGGTAACGTGATACCACAGATCTCCGTTTTGATCCGGCTCCGCCTCACCGTGGACAGTGAGCTTTTGGGGCTTATTGACCCTGATGTCGGTGCCGTTTCCGATGTTGGGGTGGTTCGTGCCGGGACCCTTGCGGACGTTGACGTCCGTGTGGGTCACGTAGCCCGTGCGGGTCGTCTCCTCGGGCTCGTCCAGCTCCTCGGCCAGAGCCGCAAGGGGCAATTGAAGAGAAAGGATCAGAAAAGCGAGCAAAAAGGACAAAAAGCGATAAAAACCGCCCTTTGCGATATGCTTCATTCTCATCACTTCCTTTCTTTTCGATGCTTCGGGAAACAAAAACATCTTACCATAAACAAAACGGTTCGTCAATCACCGCTCATCGTCCAATTTCAGGTAAGGCTCACAGCATAGTAGGATGCTGCTTGAAGAAAAATCCCTCCTCCTGCCGACGTGGGAAGGCCATAGCGTAGATCTCATCGGCCAGAAAGGCGCGGGAGGCCTGCCGTAGGAGGTTGGGATCCTTGGAGCGGAAGGCGTGGGCGGGCTTGGTAAACACGGGGATCCCTCCCTTCTCCCGAATCTCGCTCAAAAGCTCCCTGCCCCTTTCGTTTGCGCCCAAAAGAAGGGTGTAGGCGGGGGTCTCGGTCTCCACGCGGCGGGGGGTGCCGCAGAGGAGCGCCAAAAGAGAGCGACGGATGCGGGAGTCGGTAAAGGAGGCGTTCTTCATTTTCAAGACCAATTCCTCCAGACACGTCGCCTCCCCCGCAAAGCGGCGGGCACGGTGAAGGAGAGGAGCAAGTCCGTAGATCTCGGAAAGCTCCTTCTCACTTTTGGTTTTCAACAGATACACAAGGGTGGGAAAAAGGGCGTTTGAGAAAACGGGAAAGCGTCCCGCCTCCTCCTCAAGACGCATTTGCTCCAGCACCTTTTGCGGCAAGGGCAGTGCTCTCTCCCCCTCGGCGATTCTTTTTCTCAAGGAGGTAGCGGAGGGATAGGCTCCCTCAGGCTCCTCCCCGCGCACGTCCTGCCCGATGCGTTTAACGGGAAAGGGGGTTAGCGGGGTCAGAAGGGAAAGGGAGGCGATCAGATATTCCAGTGCAAGGGAGGCATTGGAAAGGCCGAAAAGCGGCTCTGAGCCGTAGAGGGCGGTGTAAACCGCTTCTCTGGCGGCAGGATAGCCGATGCCCTTATGCTCCCTCAAAAAGGCCTCAAGGGCCTGGGCAAATTGGGGAGAAGCAAGGCGCTCGGCACAGTAAAGCAGTGCCTTCGCATCGTCCCTTTCACTGCCGAAGGCGAGGGTATCCACGACCCCAAGGCGAGAGAGCACGGAAACGCCGCTTCTCCCGAAGGCCTCCGCAGACAGAGCGGAAAAGGGAGATGGCAGCTCCAGCACAAGATCCGCTCCCGAGGAGAGCACCGCGGCGGCACGGCTGTACTTTTCCATCACGGCAAAGTCTCCCCGCTGAACGAAGTTTCCGCTCATCAGGCAGACCACGGCCTTTTCGGGAAAGGCTTTTTTGACCTGACGGATCAGGTGCGCGTGGCCCTGATGGAAGGGATTGAATTCACAAATGATTCCAACGTGCTTCATCGGCTTCTCCTTTACTTTTTTTCATCCGTGTGCTACAATGCTTCCGAAGAAAACGGAGACGGATATGGAACAACAATTTTATCTTTGGGATTATTTAATACAAACGAAAAAGAACATCGTCATTTACGGAATGGGCGACGGCTGTGACAAGATCCTCGGGGTCTGTCGGGAAAAGGGGATCCCTGTTCGGGGCATCTTTGCCAGCGACGAATACGTACGAAACAAAACGGTGCACGGCTTCCCCATCCGTCGCTTTTCCGAGATCCGCAAGGATCTCGGTGAGGTGATCGTGCTTTTGGCCTTCGGCGTATTCCGCCCCGACCTGATGGAAAAGATCCTTCGGATGAACGAGGACGTGGAGCTATACGCCCCCGAGGTACCGCTGTTCGGCGGTGGGCTTTTCGATCGGGAGTACGACCTTCTCCATCGGGAAAGGTGGCAGGAGGTGGAAGAAATGCTCGCGGACGAGGCCTCGAGGCGGGTTCTCCGAAGCATTCTGGAATATCGCAGAAGCGGCAGGATCCTGCCGCTGATTGAGGCAGAGAGTGAAAAGACCGCGGATCTGGCCGCCCTGGTTCCCTACCGCAAGGGAGACGTCTACGTGGATCTGGGCGCCTACGACGGAGACACGGTGCTGGAGTGGACCTCTCTCCACCCCGACCACGGAGCCGTCTACGCGGTTGAGCCCTCTCCCAAGACCTTTCGCAAAATGATGGCAAGCTGCAAGGACGTGCGGGACTTTACGGGCATCGAGGCGGCGGTCTGGAACGCGGATGCACCCCTCTCCTTCAACGCAAAGGGCGGCCGAAGCGCCGCCGTGGATCAAACGGGGAAGGATACGGTGCGGGGAATTCGGGTGGACAGCGCGATCCCGCGGGCCGACTTCATCAAATTTGACGTGGAGGGAGCGGAAAAGGAGGCTCTGGAGGGAGCCGAGGCCCTGATCCGACGGGACAAGCCCACCCTATGCGTCAGCTGCTACCACAGAACCGAGGATCTGTTTGCCATTCCTCTGCAGGTCAAAAGGATCCTTCCGGAGTATCGGGTCTATCTCAGGCACCAGCCCTACGTGCCCGCTTGGGACACGGTATACTATTTCGTAGCAAGGTAACAAAACGTGAAAAAGGATTTTGCATCAAGATGCAAAATCTTTTTTTCGTTCAGAGGCTGACCTCGTCGATGTTTTTGGTGAAGGAGGAAATATAGTGCTCCAGGAAAAAGTCCACCTCGGGCAGGCCGAGGGCGCGGAGCCCCTCCTCGTTGTAGGTGCGGGCAGAAGAAAACTCTCGGTTGCCCCGCTCCAATTCCTGCAGGCATTTGATATAGGCGCAAAGCTTATCCGCACCCTTCACGATCCGCCGCTCCTTCTCGGAAAGCGTCAACAGGTCCCGATAGGAGGCGGCGCTTTCCTCGTCCAGAAGGGAGAGCATCTTATCCAGACTGATGCGCTCAATGTCCTTATAGGATTCCTTAATGGAGTCGTTATAGTATTTTACGGGAGTGGGCAGATCCCCCGTGAGCACCTCGTTCATATCGTGAAAGAGCGCCGCGGCAAGGAGGCGGTTCGGGTCGTAGGAGGCCCCGAAGTGGCGGTTTCCGATGAGGGCAAGGGCGTGAGAAAGCACGGCACACTCCATCGAATGCTCGCTGAGATTCTCGCTGCGGGTATTGTACATCAATCCCCAGCGGGTGATGTTTTTCATTTGAAAGAGAAGGGCGTAAAAGTCTCCGTTGTTTTTCATTCCTCGGTTTCCTCTTCCTGTTTTACTTTTTGTGCCAGCAGAACAAATTTCTGCAGGCGGTGGTTCAGACCGGATTTGGTGATCTTATCCTCGCTCCGCTCCACCAATTCCCCCAGGCTGACCTCGGGATAGGAAAGGCGCAGCTTGGCAGCCTTTTGCATCGGCTCGGGGAGGGTTTCGAGAATCCCCTTTCTTTCCAGATAGCCGATGGCCTCGATGACCCTTTGGGCACCGTCTACAGTCTTTTTCAGATTGGCACCGTCGAAATTGAGACGGCGGTTGATGTTGCCCCGCAGGCTCTTGTCGATTCTTTGGTTCATCAGATCCAGCGAAAAGCGCT
>JAFVYT010000117.1 GCA_017508505.1 Clostridia bacterium | reverse complement strand
TTGGAGAAGTACCCAAGCAGGTCGAAGGGGACGGTTTGCTAAACCGTTAGGTCGGATTATTCTGGCGCCGGGGTTCAAATCCCCGCTTCTCCGCCAAAAAAGAAGTAACTTTTGTCTACCAAAAGTTACTTCTTTTTTTATCCAAGCCGCAGGCTTGGTATATCATCACGCGTCAGCGTGTATATCATCGCCGTAGGCGCATATCATCAGCCGGAGGCTGTATGAACTGCAGCTTGATGTGATGCAATGCTTCGCATTGATGATATACCGCAGACAAGCTGCGGATGATATACAAGGCTTTGCCTTGATTGCTTTATAGAATTATGGTATAATCTATTTAACAAATAGGAATTTATCGAATAGAGTAGTTATACTACTTTTACTTACTTTTACCTTGGTTCTGCTCCTCTCCTTATCATCTGTAAAAAATCATTCTTCAAGATGGATTTCATTGGGAGGCATTGAATCCGTGATTCTTTTCACTCTACCAATCAGAGAGTGAGAAAAGAGGGCTTTTTCCTTGAAATAATGAGGAGAGTATGGTATAATCTGAAGACTACAACAAAGGAGTACGGTATGAGAAGCATTACGGACGTGTGCTACGGCACCCACGAAAAGCAAAGGCTGGACATTCATCTGCCCGAGGGAGACACCTTCCCCGTATTTTTGTATTTGCATTACGGCGGCTTTACCAAAGGAGATAAGGCGAGCGAGGTCTATCGCCCTTTTATCGAATATTTGACCGAGCGCGGCATTTGCGTGGTCAGCATCAATTACCGTCTCTATCCGGAGGCCAAGTATCCCGATTTTCTGGAGGACTCTGCCGCGGGAGTTGCGTGGGCCTTTGAGCACCTTCGGGAATACGGCAATCCCGAGTCCTTCTGGCTCGGGGGCAGCAGTGCGGGCGGGTATGCCACGATGATGCTTTGCTTTGACCCCTCCTGGCTCGGAAAGCACGGCCTTTCCCCGATGTCCCTTGCGGGCTTTCTGCACGATTCGGGTCAGCCCACCACCCACTTTAACGTGGTCAAGGAGCGCGGGATGGATTCCAAGCGGATCGTGGTGGACGAGGCGGCACCGCTCTATTACGTGGGCACTGCGGAGACCTTGCCCAAGATGATGTTTGTAACCGCGGAGACGGATCGGGAAAACCGTACGGAGCAGACCCTTTTGACTCTGTCCACCCTGCGGCATTTCGGCTTTGGGGAGATCCCTCATCGGGTGCTCCCCGGGAAGCACGTTTCCTACGTGGGTCGCCTCAATGAGGCGGGGGAGAGCGAATTCGGAAGGCTCATCTACGATTTTATGCAATCGTAAAACAAAATGAAGGCAGTCTCTCGACTGCCTTCATTTTGTTTCTTTCTTTTTCTTTTTCACGGCAAAGCCGAAGGAGCCCAGCTTCTTTCCCACTTGGATGTAATCTCCGTGGGAATAAGCCAGAAGATTGGCCCGCTTCAGGTCGAGCTTGCCCGACTCGTCCACGTATGCCTCGTCTACGTCCACCGCGACGATCTCGGCCAGAAACATATCGTGGCTGCCCAGATGCTTGACCTCCACCACCTTGCACTCCAGACAGACCGGACTCTGGGCGAGGGTGGGAGCGGACACCTTGGACGCCCTTTCGGCGGTCAGGGAATATGCCTTGATCTTGTTCATCTTGGCGCCGGTGTAGACCCCGCAGGCATCCGTTGCCTTGGCAAGGCTTCCCGTGGTCAGATTGATGACGAATTCTCCCGTCTCGGAAATGAGCTTGTGACTGTATCGGGAGGGGCGCAGGGAAATATAGGTCATAGGGGGCTCCGAGCAGCAAATGCCCGTCCACGCCACCGTTGCCGCGTTGGGCTTTTCCACGGTTCCGCTGGTGACCAGAACGGCGGGAACCGGTGCCAGGAGGGTTCCTCCCGGCCAAGTGATTTTTGCCATAAATACCTCTTTAATCTCTCAAAAACAGGTTTTCGATTTCTTTTTTCGTAAAGGCGACCAGAACGGGTCTTCCGTGGGGGCAGACCGTGACGTTGTCGATCTCTCGCAGCTTTGCGAGGATCCACTCGTGGTCTGCGTCCGTGGAGGGGATGCCCGCCTTTACGGCGGCCTTGCAGGCCATGGAGTACAGCGTGCGGTCAAATTTCTTCTCTGCGGCACCGCCCGCTCTCCCTCCGAGCTGCAGCTCTCTTGCGGCCTGCTCCAAAAGTCCCGTGATCTGTCCGGGGCTCAGGGAAATGAATTCCAGCGGGATTCCACGGATCAAAAAGCTGTTCTCTCCGAATTCCTCCATCAGAAATCCCGCCTCCTCCAATTCCTTCAGGTGCTCCGAGAGCCCTGCCCATTCCACGGGGGAAAGGGTGAGCAGCTGCGGCTCCAGAAAGAGCTGAATCGCGTCGGACTTATGCACCTTCTTCAAGGCCTCGTAAAGGATCCTCTCGTGCGCGGCGTGCTTGTCCACCAGATACACCTTGTCACGGGTCTCGTAAATAAGATAAGCGTGGAACAAACACCCTCTCAGTCCTCCCACCTCCGTCAGAGGATTGGATTCCTTTTTCTCGGGGAAAATCCCGTCTATGGGAAGCTGTGCCTCCTCTAGGCTCTCCTTCTTTTCCTCGCCTTTCGGGAGCGTGCGGGGAGGGGAGGGGATTTCTTTTTTCTCGGGTACCGTCGGCTCTGCTGTCGAAAGTTGGCTTTCTTCGGGAAGGACGGCATCACGGGGCTTCTTTTCCTCGGGCAGATCAAAGGTGACGGTCTCTACGGTCACCCGCTCCACCTCGGGCTTGTCCAAGGGAGATGCCACGGGGCTTTTTCCGCGGCTGACGGCGGAGGAAAAGAGCGGCAGCTCGTATTTTACCTCGCTTCGCGTGTCGATCTTGACCTCTCTTGAGACCGAAACGGGCGGTGCCGTCTCGCGGATCCTCGGGATCTCGACCCGTGCTCCCGCCTTTGCACGGCGTACCGCTTCCTCGTATTCATCCCGCGCAAGGCGGTTGGACAGATTGGAAAGGGTTCTGCGCACGGCGCTGTACAGAGCGTTGTAAACGCTCCTCTCGTCGGAGAAGCGAACCTCCAGCTTGGCGGGGTGTACGTTGACGTCTACCTCTGCGGGATTCAGCTCCAAAAAGATCACGCACCCGGGGAACTTTTCACTTTTGACAAAGCTCTTGTAGGCATCCTCCAAAGCAAATTGCATGGTGCGGCTTTTGACGAAGCGGGAATTGATATAAAAGCTCTGGTAGCTGTGATTGTTACGGGAATGCTCGGGGCGGGTGATAAAGCCCCGCAGGGTAAAGGGGCCCTCCTTTGCCTCGATGGGAACCAGCGAGGAGGCAAACTCCTTCCCGTATACGGACCAGATGCAGTCGATGAGCTTGCCGTTGCCCACGGTCTGCAGCTTGACAACCCCTTCCGCAATGTGGCGGAAGGAGATCTCCGGGTGAGATACGGCAATGCGCTGAATGTATTGCAAAATGGCGGCAGCTTCGGTCTGTGCCCGCTTTAAGAACTTCCTTCTTGCGGGCTGATTGAAGAACAGATCCCGCACGATGACGGTGGTGCCGTCGGCACTGCCTGCCTCCTCCAGAGAGAGGATCTCCTCTCCCTCCACGGTCATCTGATGGCCGATCTCGTCCTCGGGTCTTTTGGTCAGGACGGTGAAGCGAGAGGTGGAGGAAATGGCGGCCAGGGCCTCTCCGCGGAAGCCCAAGGTCTCGATGGCCTGCAGATCCTCGGCAGTGCGGATCTTGCTGGTGGCGTGACGGCGGATGCAAAGAGGCAGATCGTCCTTTTCCATCCCGCTGCCGTTGTCCGTGACGCGAATCAAATCCACCCCGCCGCCCCGGATCTCCGTGACGATGGCGGTGCTTTTTGCGTCGATGGCGTTTTCCAAAAGCTCCTTCAATACGTTGGCGGGTCTCTCCACCACCTCGCCTGCGGCGATGAGGTTGGAGGTCTGCGCGTCCAGAAGATTGATCCTTGCCATAGCGTTCCTTTCGGTTTAGATTTGCTTTGCGTCTCGGGAGAGCTCGTAGAGCTTGCCCAATGCCTCAATGGGGGTCAGAGTATCCACGTTGATGTCCTTCAGAGTGGCGATGATGCTGTCCTTGATGGGGGTGAGGATCGGGAGCTCCTCCTCGACGCTTTCCTCCTTTGCCTTTGCAGGACGGCTTTTTTCCAATTCCTTCAGGGTCTCCTTCGCACGGCGGATGACCTCTGCAGGGATCCCCGCAAGGCTCGCCACCTCGATGCCGTAGCTTTCGTCTGCGGAGCCGGGGAGGATCTTTCTTAAAAAGATTACGCTGTCTCCCCGCTTCTTTGCGGCGATGTTGTAGTTCTTCACCCCGTCCAGCGTGTTTTCCAATTCGCTCAGCTCGTGGTAGTGGGTGGCAAACAGAGCCTTGGCACCGCACTTTTTCCCTGCGGTATACTCCAGCACCGCACGGGCGATGCTCATTCCGTCGTAGGTGGAGGTGCCTCTGCCGATCTCGTCGTAGATGATCAGGCTCTTTTTCGTGGCGTTCTCCAGAATGTAGGCCACCTCGCTCATTTCCAGCATAAAGGTGGACTGACCGAGGGAGAGGTCGTCGCTGGCGCCCACACGGGTAAAGATCTTGTCCACAATGCCGATTCTGGCCTCCTTTGCAGGGACAAAGGAGCCCATCTGCGCCATGATGACGATGATGGCGCACTGACGCATATAGGTGGATTTACCCGCCATATTGGGGCCGGTGATGATGGCCATACGGTTGTCCGAGCAGTCCAGATGGGTGTCGTTGGGAACGAAAAAGCCCTTTGTGACCTTTTCCACTACGGGGTGTCTTCCGTCGAAAATGCGGATCTCGTCGGAAAAATCCACCACGGGGCAGGTATAGTGATTTTCCAGCGCCACGTGGGCAAGAGCGGCGTAAACGTCGATCTCGGCGATGCACCGAGCCGCCTCCTGAAGCACACCCGTCTGCGCCTTGACCTTCTCGCAAAGGGCACAGAACAGATCGTACTCCATCGCAACGGCCCTGTCCTTGGCACTGAGGATACGGCTCTCCATATCCTTCAATTCGCTTGTGATATAGCGCTCTGCATTGACCAGCGTCTGCTTGCGGATGTATCGGTCGGGAACCTTGTCCATATGGAGCTTGGACACCTCGAAGTAATAGCCGAATACCCGATTGTAGCCGATCTTCAGCTTCGGGATTCCGGTCAATTCCCGCTCCGTGGCCTCAATTCCCGCAAGAAAGCTCTGGCTTTCCGTCATCATCTCGTTTAATTCGTCCAGCTCGGGGCAATATCCCTTGCGGATAAAGCCTCCCTCCCGTACGGAGAAGGGCGGATCGGGACGGATCGCGCGGCCGAGCTCCTCACAAAGGGGCTCGGTGACGGGAAGGATCGCCCCGTCCAGCAGATCCCCGATCTCCCGCAGGGCCTCACCGCTGCACACCGAAAGGGCGTCGCGAAGAGAGGGAAGATAGGAAAGGGTGCCCGCCAAGGCAAACAGATCCTTCGCGTTGCCGCCGCTATAGATGATGCGGGAAAGGATGCGCTCGATGTCCTGCACGGGACCGAGCAGCTCACGAAGCTGATCCTTTAAGGGCATGGAATTATAAAGCTCCACCACCGCGCTTTGACGCTTGGCAATGGCACGGGGGTTGGTCAGGGGCTGCTCGATCCTGCGTCGCATCATACGGGAGCCGAGGCTGGTCTTGGTGCGATCCAGCACCCAGAGCAGCGAGCCGCGCTTTTCCTTTCCCCGCATGGTCTCCACCAATTCCAGATTGCGCCGGGAGTTGGAGTCGATGGAAAGGTACTGATTGTTATCGTAAACGCGAATCTCCTTGAGGGAATCAAGGCTCGTCTTTTGGGTCATTTTCAGATATGCGATGAGGGCGGCTGTGGCACGCTGCAGCTCCGTTTCCTCGGGCGCAAGCCCAAGCGCCTCGGGACTCTTTCCGAAATGCTCCCGAATCAGAGGGAGCTTGTCCTCCTCAAACAGAGCATACATTCCGCACCCTGCCAGATTTCCCTCACTCTGATTGAGGTAGGATACCAAGCTCTCACACTCCGTTTCGGGGAGGTTGGTGATCATCTCCTTGGGAGAAAATTTGGCAAATTCGTTGATGATCTGACGCTCCAGACCCTCCCTCTGGCGATTCTCAAGGGAGAGGGCAAAAAGGGTGCTCTGGGACAGATCGTAAAAGGCGCAGCCCGCGCGGGTTCCCTCCACAAAAACGGTGGCAAGGAAGTTGTTTTTTCCGTCCTCCAGCGCATCCCCCAGGGTTACGGTACCGGGGGTGATGATGCGGATGACCTCACGGGGGACGATGCCCTTGCAGGTGGCGGGGTCCTGGGTCTGCTCGCAAATGGCGACCTTGTATCCCTTTTCCACCAGGCGTGCAATGTAAGCGTCGCAGGCGTGGTAGGGAACGCCGCACATGGGTGCCCGCTCCTCTTCTCCGCAGTCCCTTCCCGTCAGGGTCAGATCCAACTCACGGGACGCGGTCTTGGCGTCCTCAAAAAACATCTCGTAAAAGTCTCCGAGACGGTAAAGGAGGATGTGATCCTCGTATTGCTTTTTGATCTCCAGATACTGGAGCATCATAGGACTCATAGTACTGCCTCCCCCAATAATAGAATGGCCCGTGCCTCCGTGATGCGCACTGAGACGAATTGCCCCGTAAGCTCGATTCCATCGGGCTTTTTAAAGTGAATGAGCTTTCCCGAATCGCTCCTTGCGGAAAGATACGCGGGGTCGGTCTTGCTCTCTCCCTCGCAAAGGGCACGGATCACTTTGCCCACGAGCTTTTCGTTGTTTTCCACCTGAATTCTTTGCTGGAGAGCCAAAAGGCGCGCCATTCGGTCCTTGGTGACCTCCTCCGAGCACCTTCCCTCCATCCGTTCCGCAGGGGTACCGCGGCGAGGGGAATATACGAAGCTGAACACCCCGTCAAAACGGAAGGCCTCCAGGCACGAAAGGGTCTTCTCGAAATCCTCCTCCGTCTCTCCGGGGAAGCCCACGATGATGTCTGTGGTAATGGCGACGTCGGGAACCTTTTTCTTTAAGGATTCCACGAGCCCTGCATAGTGCTCAGCCGTGTAGCGACGATTCATTTTTTTCAAAATTTCATCGGAGCCCGCTTGCAGGGGCAGGTGGAAATGCCGCTCGCATTTTTCGTTTCTTGCAATGGTGTCAAAAAGCTCCTCGGTGGCGTCCTTGGGGTGAGAGGTCATAAATTTTAAAACGAAGTCCCCCTCGATTTGGCAGATCCGCTCGATCAATTTCGCAAAGGAAATGGGATTTTTCAGATCCTTGCCGTAGGAGTTGACGTTTTGTCCCAAAAGGGTGATCTCCCGACAGCCGCCTTCGACAAGGCCCCGTACCTCCTTCAGGATCGCCTCGGGCTCACGGCTCCGCTCTCTTCCGCGGACGTAGGGCACCACGCAGTAGGTGCAGAAGTTGTTACACCCGTACATAACGGATACGTAAGCACGATAGGAATAACGGCGTTTGACGGGGAGACCCTCGCAGATCACCCCGGGGCAGGTTTCGTAGTCCTCCACGAAAAACAGCCTCTTCTTGGCTGTTTCCACCTGCTTGAGGATTTCGGCAAACTCTCCCAGCTTATTGGTGCCGAAAACGAAGTCCACGTAAGGATACTTGTTCTTGATATCCTCCTTGCGGTGCTCCTGCTGTACCATACAGCCGCAAAGGCCGATCTTGAGGCTCTTATTTCTCTCTTTCAGGTGCTTGAGCTGCCCCGTGGTGGACAGGGCCTTCAGCTCCGCGTGCTCCCGTACGGCGCAGGTGTTAAACAGGATCAGATCCGCTTCCTCGATGCAGTCTGTGGCAAGATAGCCTTCTTTTTCGGCGATCCCCATAAGGGTCTCGCTGTCCGCTTCGTTTTGCTGACAGCCGAAGGTGTTGATGTAGATTTTCTTCCGTTCCATTTTCTCGACCCTTTCCCACAATAAATCAAAATATTATACCACGAAAGCCACTTTTTCGTCAACGCTTGAGAAGAAAAAAGAGACGGGGGATTTTACCCCGTCTCTTGAGTTCTAGATTCGGTTTTCCATGACGATCCGCTTCATCTCGTCCCATTTTTCTTCCATCTTTTCCACCAGTCTCCTCTGGGTGCGGAAGCGTACGAGATTGTGCTCCGGATAAGCAGTCTTAAAATAGACGTCTCCCTGCAAATAATCTGCCAGGAAGCGCATTCCGCATTCCAGAGTCATCATTTTGGCCCCTTCCGGCAAAAGCGAAAGCTCCTCCTCGGGCAGAGCTGTGCCGCACCCCAGAAGAAATCCCTTCACGTAAGCGGCGTACAGGTCAAGATCCAGATCCACCAGATCCACGTTTTTTTCATCCTCTGCCGCGCGATTTGCGCCGAAGCGAATGGCATCGCCGAAATCCGTCACGGAATAGCCGGGCATCACCGTGTCAAGGTCGATGACACAAAGCCCCTTGCGATCTTTCTTGTTCAAAAGCACGTTGTTGCATTTCGTGTCGTTGTGGCTGACCCGAAGGGGGAGCGTCCCTTCTTTTTCCGCCTCCAAAAGAAAGGGATAAAAGTCCGCTCGGTCCATAACGAAGCGAATGTCGTCCTCCACCGCGCTTCGCCTTTTGCATACGTCCTCTTTCACCGCCCGCAGAAAATCGCGGTAGCGTTTGGGGGTGTTGTGAAAATCCGGTAAAACCGCGTGAAGGCTTTTGGCGGGGAAGGTGGCCAGTCTTTTCTGAAATTCGCCGAAGGCTTTTCCGCACTCGAAGAAATCCTCTTTCGACTCCGGCCTTTCTATGCAAAGAGAGTCTTCTACGAAATCGTACATTCGCCACGCGCCCTCGCCCATTCGGAGGAAGAACGCTCCCTCGCGTGTGGGGATCAGGGTAAGAGTGGAGCGTGGATCCGAAGTATTTTCCTTGAGAAAGGTTGTGACCCGCTCAATGTTTTCCATCAGCTCCCCGACGTTTTGAAAAATAGAGGTGTTGATCCTCTGCAGGATATAGCGGCGGGGACCGCACTCTGTTTGATAGGAGGCCAGATACGTGTCGTTGATATGTCCGTTTCCGTATTTTTCACAGGAAATGAGATCTCCCTGTGTCAAAAAGCGGGACAGGACGGAAATGAACTTTTCCATAAAAAGCTCCTTTGCTTCGTTTTTTTCAATATAACAGAAGGGATGAGCCTTGGCAAGAGTGTTTTTCATTCTTTTTTTGTCAAAAAAAAGAAGAGAGCGCTTTTTGCGCTCTCTTCCCGAGCTTTTACGTGCTTGTTCAGGCAAAAAGGAAGAGGCAGCGGGAGACCAGCACCACCGCGATCAGAGCGATGGGGTAGGTGGCCGCATAGGCGGAGGCAACGTCCTCGGTGCCGGAAACGTGGATCAAAGTGCCGAGCGCGGGAGTTGAGGTCATACCGCCCGTAATGGAGCCGAGGTTGTTGAACAGAGACAGCTTCAGAACGTACTTGGCAAAAAGATATCCGAGGATCAGAGGAATCACGGTCATGATCATCCCGTAGACAAAATAGATCCCCTTGACGTTTTCGGCAAAATTCATTCCTCCGGGAATGCCCGCTCCGATGAGAAAGAGCATCAGACCGAACTCGCGGAATACCTTCAGCGCCCTGGCATTGGGCATCAGGTCAAAGGGCCCCACGTGAGCGATAAAGCCAAAGAGAAGGGATACGATGAGAACACCGCCGGTGGTTCCCAAGGAGAAAAAGCCACCGATGTTGACTCCCCCCACCAAAAGGCCGATCATCGCCGCAAGGGCAAAGGGGGTGATCCCAAAGTCGTCCATTTCAATGAGCCTGACCTTGGACTCGTTCTTTTTGGCTCCCGTATCCACTCCGCGGAGCTTTTTTCTTTCCTCATCCATATCGGCGTGGGTGATTTTGGGAATGAGCTGAACGAAGAGTACCACCCCGATCACACCGAAGAGATAGGCAATGCCGTACCCCGCGGAGACGATCTCCTCCACGGCACCGGGGGCTTCCTTGGCGGCGGAGAAGGCGGGAGTGGAGGTGAGTGCACCGGAGAGAAGGCCTGCGATCATGGAAATGAATTCCGCGTCGCTGTAGGAGCCGACACCCCCGGTCGCTTTACCGAGAAAGAAGCAGGCGATGGCGGCGATCCCGCCGGAAAGGATGATTACAAAGCCCAACAAAATGTAGGATTTGAAGTTCTTTTTGAAGTTGGCGAAGAAGGTCGGCCCCGCAATGAAGCCCACGGCGGCCACAAACAGGATCAGCCCGAGCTGCTCCACCTCCTTGAACCAGACGGTATCAAAGGAGAAAACAGGCTTTTCGTTTACGCAGATTACGTTTGATAGGGCACCGAACAGGAGTGCGGCAATGAAGACACCTGCCGTTCCGAGAGACACGCCCTTTACGGTAATGCGCCCAAGCATATAGCCGACCGCGGCGATCATCATAATACAAAGCATAAAACGGGCAATGCCCGCAAGCGAAAAGGTGATCATATTGTTCTCCTTACAAAAGATGATTCAAAACGCCAAGACCATTTTACCACCCCCGAAAGAAAAGTCAATGAATTCCAATTTTCATCCTTATACCTATTTTTTATGGGGTCGATATCGGAAGGTGATAGATTCCTGCGGCGCATTTCGAAAAAAACCTTTCCTTTTTGCAAGATGTGTGATAAAATATTTTGGATACGAATCATAAAGGAGGTGCGCCCGTGAAAAAGAAACCGGAGTTGCTCTGCCCCGTGGGAGGGAAGGATACTCTTTCCGCGGCCATTCGCGGCGGTGCAGACGCGGTTTACTTCGGTTGCCGTGAGTTCAACGCCCGTATGAACGCAAAGAACTTTGACCGCGACACCGTCAGGGACGCCATTCTTTTTTGTCACGAAAGGGGCGTGCGCGCCTACGTGACCATGAACACCCTCCTGATCGATCGGAAAATGGAGGAGGCACTTTCCCTTTGCGCTCACCTATACCGGTCGGGGGTCGACGCTCTCATTGTGGCGGATCGGGGGCTTGCGGCGTGCCTTCGCGACTCCTTCCCCGATCTGGAGCTTCACGCCAGCACCCAGATGTCAGGGCATAATCTTGCCGCCGCAAGGGAGGCGCAGCGCCTTGGCTTTTCCCGCATGGTCTGTGCCAGGGAGCTGTCTCGGGAGGATCTTGCCACTCTTTGTAAGGATTCCCCGATCGAGATCGAGGTCTTCGTCCACGGAGCCATCTGCGCCTGCCATTCGGGACAGTGCCTGATGAGCAGTATGATCGGAGACCGTTCCGGCAATCGGGGTGAATGTGCTCAGCCCTGCCGTCTTCCCTATAACGGCGCTTATCCCATCAGCTTTAAGGATCTTTCCTTGGCTTGCCACGTAAGGGAGCTTCTCGAAATCGGGCCGGCCTCTCTGAAGATTGAAGGAAGAATGAAGAGCCCCGCCTACGTTTACACCGTTGCACGGGTTTGGCGCACGCTTCTGGACGAGGAGCGGGACGCCACCCCCGCAGAGCTTCGGATTCTGCGGGATGCCTTTTCCCGAAGTGGCTTTACCGACGGGTATTTTACCCGCACCTTAAATCAGGAGATGCTCGGAGTCCGTACCGAGCGGGACAAGAGCGCAACGGAAAAAAGCAGCGTGTTCTTTCGGGATTGCGGACGTACCCTTCCTTCCGTTCAGGTGTTGAGAGAACCACGAGAGCCCCTTTCCTATTCGCTCCCTCCTCGGGAGAGGATGCCCTTTTCCCGCTCCGCGCGTTTTCTTTCCCCCTCGCAGATCCCCGATACGGATTACTTCCGTGAAATCTATCTTCCCCTTCACGCCTTTGATCCGGAAAGGGCAAACGGTATCGTGCTCCCTGCGGTCATCTTTGACTCGGAGACGAGGGCCGTGCGCAGTGCCTTGGAAAAGGCGGTGCAAAGGGGCGCAAAGCACGTGCTCGTGGGAAATCCCGGCCATTTTGAAATTTTGCGGGACCTCCCCCTGACACTTCACGGGGATTTCCGCCTGAATCTGACCAATTCCGCCGCGCTCGCTACCTTTCCCGACCTGACGGATGCCATTTTGTCGCCGGAATTGAATCTGGCGCAGATACGGGACCTGAGAGGGAAAAAGACGGTGATCGTCTACGGCAGGATCCCTTTGATGATTCTGGAAAAGCCCGTGGGGGCCAAGAGTCTTCGAGACCGTCGCGGCGTGGTATTTCCCATTGCTCGGGAGGGATCACGGGACGTAGTGTATAATTCCGTTCCCTTCTATATGTCCGATCGGGAAAAGGATTTAAAGGAGAAGGGGATCAGCTCCCGCCACTTTCTGTTTACCGTGGAGACCCCCCGTCAGATCCTCGAGCTGATCGAGGCCTTCAAGGAAAAGAAAACCCCGGATTTCCCCATTAAGCGCATCCGTTAAAGGAGTCATTATGGCAAAACATTTTTTTGTAATCAACCCCAAGGCAGGAGTCAAAAGTGCGGCTAAGAGGCTGGAGGAGGCCGTCCGTCGCCTCTTTCGGGAGGATCCCGAGCTTGTGGGGGAGGAGCTTGAGATCGCTCAAACCCTCGCTCCCGGGGATGCGACCCGCCTCGTTTCGGAATACTGCAACCGTCACGAAAACGACGAGGTGCGCGTCTATGCCTGCGGAGGGGACGGCACGCTTCACGAGGCGGTCAACGGCATCGTCGGCTTTGATAACGCCGCCCTTTGCCCCGTGCCTGTGGGAAGTGGGAACGACTTTATCCGTGTTTTTGAGCCCGTAAAAAGAGAGGATTTTTTGAATCTCGGTGCTATGGTGCGCGGGAAAACGGTTTCCTGCGACGTGTTGCGCTGCGGTGATTTTTACAGTATCAATAACATTTCCGCAGGGCTTGATGCCTATTCGGCCAAGCGCCAGCAAAAGGTCAAGCGCATTCCCTTGGTTTCGGGAGGGCTTGCCTACAAATTGGCTCTGGGCTATTCCTTTCTGACTGCGATGAAGAACCCCATTCGCTTTGAGATCGACGGAGAAAGCGTCACCGTGGGAGAGGGAAACGTCACCCTTGCGGTGCTGGGCAACGGAAAATACTACGGCGGCGGCTTTAAGGCGACTCCCTTGGCCGATATCTCCGACGGGAAAATGGACCTTTGCACCGTCCCTACCCTTTCCCGTATGGAGTTTTTAAAATACGTGGGAGACTATAAAAAAGGCGAGCATCTGAAAACGATGCCTGCGGTGGTCTACCGTACCTGTCGCCGCCTCCGTCTGATTTCGGATCAGCCCATCGTTCTACAGGCAGACGGAGAGATATTCGAGGCGAAAAATCCTGAGATCGAGGTAGTTCCCGCCGCCATCCGACTGGTTGTGCCGGATGGAGTCGACACGCTTTCTCTTGCCAAAACGGTGGGAGCTGTGGTAGAATCAAAGCAATAAAGGAGGTGGGGGAATGCTGCTATCCATCATTGTCCCTTGCTACAACGAGGAAGAGAATATCCGCGCTTTTTACGATAAGACAAAAATGGAATTGGGAACGGTGCTTTCCCACGCAGAGTTTGTTTTTGTTGACGACGGAAGCCGTGACGGAACCTTAGCCGAGATCAAAAAGCTCTCGGAAGAGGTGCCCGAGCGGGTACGTGCCGTGAGCTTTTCCCGCAATTTCGGAAAGGAGGCCGCCCTGCTGGCAGGGCTTCGGACGGCGCGGGGGGATCTGGTCGCCATCATCGACGCCGATCTGCAGCAGAATCCGAAATACATCGGGGATATGCTGGAGTTTTTGGCTCACCATCCCGATTTTGACTGCGTCGCCGCCTATCAGGAAAATCGCAAGGAGGGGCGGGTGCTTGGCTTTTTCAAATCCCTTTTTTACCGCCTGATCAACCGGATGACCGACGTGGAGTTTTATCGCGCCGCCAGCGACTTTCGCCTTTTGAAGAGAAAGGTGGTGGATGCCATCCTTTCTATGCCCGAGCGGTGCCGCTTTTCCAAAGGAATTTTCTCTTGGGTAGGCTTCAAGACTCATTATATGCCCTATGAGGTAGAGCCGCGCTTTGCGGGGAAGACCAAGTGGAGCTTCTGGCGTCTTGCCTCCTACGCGGTGGACGGCATCGTAGCCTTTTCCGACAAGCCCCTGATCCTTTCCTCCGTTTTGGGGGTGCTCCTCTTTCTCATTGCCATTCTGATGATGCTTTGGGTGGTGATCAAGACCCTGCTTTTCGGAGATCCCGTGGCGGGCTTCCCAACCTTGGCCTCTCTCATCCTCTCCCTCTCGGGCTTGCAGCTTCTTTGCCTCGGCATTCTCGGACGGTATTTGGCCAAGATGTACGAGGAGATCAAGGCCAGACCCGTGTATCTGGTCAGGGAAGAGATCGACAACGAAAAATAAAAAGAAAAAAAGCAGTTCCGAATTGACGGAACTGCTTTTTCCCTTTTATTTGACCAGGCACTTTTCGTAAATGCCTGCTTTTTTAATGGCTTCTACCAGGGTCTCACCGATCTTATCGGGGGTGGGAACCACGGGGATGCCGGCGTTTTTCATGGCTTCTGCCTTGCTTTGCTGAGTGCCCTTGCCACCGCTGATGATGGCGCCTGCGTGACCCATTCTCTTGCCCTTGGGAGCGGTCTTACCGCTGATGAAGGCAACTACGGGCTTGGTCATGTTGTCGCGGATCCATTCTGCAGCTTCTTCTTCGCCGGTACCGCCGATCTCACCGATCATAACCACGGCGAGGGTGTCGGGGTCCTTTTCAAAAAGCTCCAGCATATCAATAAAGCCACTGCCGCGAATGGGGTCACCGCCGATACCCACGGCGGTGGACTGACCGATGCCCAGAGCGGAGAGCTGATGGACTGCTTCGTAGGTAAGGGTGCCGCTTCTTCCGATGACGCCCACCTTACCGGGGGTGCAGATGAAGCCGGGGAGAATACCGATCTTGGATGCACCGGGGGAGATGATGCCGGGGCAGTTAGGCCCGATGAGACGGGTCTTTTTGCCGATCAGGTAATTCTTCACGCGCATCATATCCAAAACGGGTACGCCCTCGGTGATGCAGATGACCAGCTCGATTTCGGCGTCAATGGCCTCCAGAATGCCGTCGGCGGCAAATGCCGGGGGAATGTAGATGATGGAGCAGTTGGCTCCGGTTTTTTCCTTGGCTTCCTTTACGGTGTTGAAAACGGGAACGCCGCAAACCTCCTGACCGCCCTTACCGGGGGTGGTACCGCCTACGATCTTGGTGCCGTATTCCAGCATCTGCTGGGTGTGGAATCTGCCTTGAGAACCGGTGATTCCCTGTACGATTACTTTTGTATTATCATTGATGAGAATCATATTAGTCCTCCTTCTTGCTGTTTGCCAGCTCAACTGCTTTCTTAGCGGCTTCGGCAAAGGTTTTGGCAGGAACCAAAGCCAGACCGGAATTCGTCAGGATCTCTCTGCCCTTTTCGGCGTTGGTACCGTCAAGACGAACCACTACGGGAATATCGATGCCCATCGTTTCTGCGGCTTCCACGATGCCCTGTGCGATGATGTCGCACTTCATAATACCGCCGAAG
>JAFVYT010000116.1 GCA_017508505.1 Clostridia bacterium | reverse complement strand
TATCAGCACTGGCATTTTCTGTATCACGCAGGGGACAACGCCTACCTGATGTGCAAAATGGCAAAGCGGGACGAGGCGGAGGGCATCCGCACCTATTCCTCCTGGGACAATTCCTTCCACCGCAACAATCAGATCCTGGCGGATTACTCCTGGAACTTTGAGGGAAGCGGCACGCCTTGCGAGGAAAAGGAACGCTACGCCCGTCTTTTCTTCCCTCAGGCTGAGGACGATGCCGTGCGCGCCTTTGAGCTGATGGAAGAGACCCTGCTTTACTCCGATACCGAGGATCCCCGAAATACTCAGCTGAACCGCTTGCATCTGCTCACCGCATTTTCCTTCTACACCTTCCCCTATTACAAGCACGGCGCGGAATATCCTCGCAATTATCCCGGCGAGCTTGTTACGGCGATGCGTGAGAACCCCAAAAAGGTGGCTGAGCTGAAGATCATGCTGGAGCTTGCACAAGCGGCACGCGCGTGCTGGGGAAAGGTGCTTGAAAAAACCGAGGATGCAGAGCAGCGCCGTATGGCTCAGCGCTATGCTTACGATACGGGTACCTACGAAATGCTGATCCGCGACGGTCTGACCCTTGCGGAAATGGACAAGCTTGCCCTGACGTATGCCGAGAATAAGGATCCTGCCATTCCCGAAGCCATCCGTGCCCTTGCCTTTGCACAGTATGAGCGGAGAAAGGCGCACCTTGCCCTTCTGGAGGAGACCAAGGAGCATTATATCATCCCCATTCAGGGAAGAGTCGCGTCCGCGCCGATGCAGTATTTTGCCGACGTTGCCTCTTATATTGAAAAAACGCCTTTGGAGGAGCTTCGTCTGGACGTAGCCGATCTGCGCCACGCCTGCAGCGAAGAATTCTTCAATCTGCGATAATAAAAATGAAACGGTTCGCATTTTTGCGAACCGTTTTTTTACCATAATATGCCGTATGGGAATATTTCATTGGGAGTTTGCGGGGATCCTTTACCCCAACTCCCGTTCGGGTCTGTTTTTGCGCTTTATGATTTTACCTCAATTGCTCTGCCCAGGCAGAAGGAATAAATCAGCTTTTTGCCCACCTTCTTTTCCGTGAGCTGTTCTACCGCAAGGGCGTAGAGGTGAAGCTGCTCACTGTGGCGCTTCAGGAGGATCTCTTCTCCGTCGGCTTCCTTGACCCGATCGGTCTTAAAGTCCACCACGGTGACGGTGCCGTCCGCCTCCTCAAACCAGGCGTCAATGACACCCTGCACCAAAACCTTGCCCTCGGAGCCGAGAAGCTCCTTTGCGGGAAGCAGTACGTTGAAGCGTTTTTCCCGTACCACGTTGGAAGATGCCTTCATCCGCGCGTAAAGGGGCGAGGCGAGAAAAGCGGCAAGGTGCTTCTTTTCCACAAGGTCGGCGTCCTCCTCGGTGAGAAAGCCCTTTTGTACGAGACGCTCCAGCTCGGCATCCAAATTTTCTTCCAAATTGGAAAGGGAAGCAAACTGCATTACGCTGTGGGTGGCGGTACCGATCTCCGCGGCACTGCGCTTCAGCCCCTGACGGGAAAGATCGGAAAGTCTGCGCGGGCAAAGACCCGCTTCCTCCTCGCGACCTGCCCGCAAAAGCTGGGAAACGGAAAGCTTTTTGGGGAGTCTGGAAAGGGCTTCCTCCTCGTAGGTGAAGGCAAGAGCATCCAGAATTTCCTTGGGATCCCGCAGATTTTCTTCTTTTTTCTGCTCATCCTCCTCCCGCGCGGCGATGGGAAGGGGTCGGTCAACGGAAACGGTGAGGCTTCCGTCGGTGTGGGTGCCACCCTGCTCCAAGGCGCACCGCAGGGCGGGGCAATCCCGCAGGGACAAAAGGAGCAACGTCAAAAGATTGGGCGCACCTCGGAGCAAACGCTCGGTCAGCTCCGGCTTCAAGGCTTCTTCGTTACAAAGGAGCAGATCCCGATCCAGGGATGCAAAATTCTGCGGCTTTGCGGTGACGATCAGCTTGGTTTCCGCACGGGTCAGGGCAACGTAAAGCACGCGCATCTCTTCCTCCACCATGGCTTCGTGCATCTTCAGTGCCGCCGCCTTGCGCAGAAAGGTATTCACCTTGACTCTGCCGCCGTCCTCGGGCAGGTGGAAGCAGGGGCCGAAGGAGGGGGAGAGGATCAGCTTTGCGCTCTCGTCCCGAACATCAAATTTCTTTGCCATAAAGGATGCGAATACGACGGGGAATTCCAGACCCTTGGATTTGTGAATGGTCATCAGCTTTACACCGGGTGCACCCTCTGACGCGCCCGTATTTTCCTCGGCGGCTCGCTTGATATAGGCAATAAAATCGGAAAGACTCGTTTCCTCTGCACTCTCTGCGCTTTCCGCACCCCCCAGGAAAAATTCCTTCACGCTGCCGTCCTTGTTCCCGAACAGCTCGGAAATGGAAAGGCTGCGGTACAGACTGAAGATCAGGGCGGGGAGGGTCAGGGTCTTGCTCTGCTCTCTCAGCAGGGAAAGGGTGTCCAGCAATGCCTTGGCGCGGGATCGCTCCGGCTCCTCGCCCTCCCTTGCGGTGTGGCGCAGGGCTTCGTAATAAAAGCACTTTTTCCTGCCCAGACGGATGCGGTACAGACTGTCCGCATCAAAACGGAACACGGGAGAAAGCATGGTGCCAAGCAAGGCAACGTCGTCGCGGGGATTGTCCAGCGCACCCAAAAGGGAGGTGACGAAAAGAAATTCAGGCTCGTCTGCCAAAGCGGAGCCTGCACCCAGCGTGCAGGGGATGTCCAGCTTTTGCAGGGCGGAGCGAACCGGGGGGATCTGCAGATTGGTGCGGCAAAGCACGGCGATCTGCTCCGGCTTGTACTCGCCCAGCATACCGTGGATGCGGGTGGCAATATACCCTGCCTCCGTATTTTCGTCCCGAAGCAGGATCTCCGCCTCGGTCAAGGGCCGTTCCGTCTCTTCCTCCTCCTTTTTGGGGGAAATGAGAACCAGCTCCGTATTGGGAGCGGGAGGAAGTGTTTCCCCCTCCTTGGGCTTTTTGGCGTAGCGAAGCTCGTCGTCGGGGCCGTACAGAGAATCGGGGCGGTGACCGGACATAATGATGCGGAAGGTGCGGTTCACCAGATCAATGATGGGCTTTGCACAGCGGAAATTATCGGAAAGGAATACGGTGCGCATACCGCACGTCGCACCCTCGGTATAAACGGGCAGATCGTTTTTGTAATCGGAAAAGATCTCCGGCTCCGCACCGCGGAAGCGGTAAATGCTCTGCTTGGGATCGCCTACGATGAACAGATTGTCCTCCCGCGTTACACTGCGGAAGATGCGGTCCTGAATGCCGTTGGAGTCCTGATATTCGTCTACGAAAACGGCGTCCAGCTCGCCCGTGATCCGTTCTCCGACGGGGGTCTTGACCCATTTGCCGTCCTTCTTTCTAGCTACCAGACGCAGGGTCATCTGCTCCAGATCCGCGTAGTCCAGAATATTCTTCTTTTTCTTAAAGGCGGCGTAGCGGTCCAGGGCATCCTGGGCCAGAATGAGAAACTCCCGTGAAAGGGACAGACTGCGGCGAAGCTCGGATAAAAGAGAAGGCAGTGGTCTGCACAGAAGATCTGCGGAAAATGCAAGCAGGCTCTTTTTCAGGTTGTTGTGAACGGCGGCAATGCGCTCCTTCAGCTCCAGCTCGTCGGGGGGGCAGGTCTTTTTGGAAATGGAGGGCAGGCTTTTTTCCGTTCCGTCCTTCAGTGCCTTGGCCGCGCCGAAAAAATCACTGCCGCGGCACAGAGCGGCGCAGTCCTCCAAAAGTCTTTTGCGCTCCTCCATAAAGGGGATGTACTTGTCGCCCAGCACCTGAGTCTTGGATAAGGGCCCCAGCACGGCATCAAGCTCTCCCGCACCGCAGAGAAAACGGTCCTCGGCTTCCTTGGCAACGGGTCTTCCGAAGCTGCTCTCGGCAAAGGGGAGAGAAGCGTTTTCCACACGGTCGCACTCCTCCTCCAATTCATTCAAGCGGCTCTTTAATTCCTCCAGGCCCCCGGGGAGGTAAGATACGGTTTCAAACAGACGGGCGAGGGCGTCGTACAGTCCGTTCAGATCGCGGGCGGTGCCGAATACACGGCAAAGACTACGGCGCGTTTCCGTTTTTTCTCCTGCATCTGCCAGAAAGGCGGTCACCGCCTCGCGGATGGCTCTGTCCTTCAAGGGCTCCAGGCGCAAGGGATCGGCAATGCGCTCCTTGCCGGTCAGTCCCAGTGCCTTGCCGTGTGCGCGGAGCAGGGCGTAGCAGAAGGAGTGGATGGTGGAGATCTGCGCGCGGGAAAGATTCATCAGCTGGCGGGAAAGAGTGGTATTTTCCGGATTCTCCGCCACCATTTTGGAAAGCTCCTCGTACAGTCTGTCCTCCAGACCCTTGGCGGCGGCCTTGGTATAGGTCACCACCGCAAGGCGACTTGCCTTAACGGTGCCTTCGGAAAGAAGGCTGATGATGCGCCCCGTGAGAACGCGGGTCTTGCCGCTGCCCGCGGCGGCGCTGACTGCCAGACTGCAATCGCGTGCTTCCACGGCGTGTCTTTGATGCTCAGTCCAACGGATCATACTTCTTCCTCCTCTCCGAACAGCTCCTCGCGGCTTACCTTGGTGCGGTAAAGGCGTCTGTCCGCTTCACTTCGTTTACAGATGGGTTTGTATTCACAATAGGAGCAGGGGTCGGTTCCGCGGGGCTTGGTCAGGGGAGCTGCGGGAACCTTTCCGTCCTTCAGGCTTTCGGCGAGAAGGGTAAAGTCCTTCTCCACCTTCTTTTTCAGCTTTCCGAGATGCTCCATGGAGATCAGATTGCCCATACCGGAGGGACGCGCCTTGCCGTAGGCCACGGGGATGAATTCTCCCAGTCCCTCTGCATCCTGGGCGCAAAGCAGCTCCTCGTCGTCCACCAAAAGTCCCTCGCGGCTCAAGGAGCGGAAGGGGTCTGCCAGTGCGGCTTGTGCCTCTGCATCACTTTCGCAGGCGGTGGGATTGGCAAGGCCGTTCAGGTAGATCACACCTGCGGGGAGAGGCTGCATTTTTTTGCCGTTGTAGGTCAGGCCTCCGTTCCACAAGGCGAACAGATACAGAAGCATCTGCATACTCAGGCCGTTTGCCACGTCGGTGAGGGAAAAGCTGTGACCGCCGGTTTTGTAATCCACCACGCGCACGTAATCCTCACCGCTTTTGCTCTTGTAATAGTCTACGCGGTCAATGGTACCGTACAGGCAAAGCTTGGTGCCGTCCTTCAGGGGGATGTGGTAGGGGTTGTCCTCCTCCCCGATCTTCTTTTCAAACAAAATGGGACGGAACAAGCCTTGAGAAAATTCCTTTTGCAGGCTTTTCAGAATCAAAAGAGTGCTTTCCTCCAGGCGCATCAGGAGAAATTCCAGGCTTGCATCCGGCTTTTCGGTGAGAAGCCGGGCAAGTGCCTCCTGCACCGCGCTGCGGTTGACCTGAGAAAGCTCCTCCGCGGAAAGCTTTGCCAGATCCAGCCCACTGCTTGTAATGACGATCATGGCTCTTTCCAGCACGCTGTGAACGAAGCTGCCTGCAATGTTTGCGCCAAGCGTCGCCTTCTTTCTGGGATTTGCCTCCAGCAGATAGTGGGCGAAATAGGAGAAGGGGCATTTGGTATAGGTTTCCAGTCGGGAATAGACCATATTCAGATCCTGCTCCGCGTAAGGCTTTTGGGTTTCCAGGGTATCGCGGCGAACTCCGATCGCTTTTCCTTCCGCTGCGGCAAGTGCCCGTTCACGGAAGGTGTCGGAGGCGAAAAAGTATTCCTTCAGCGCTTCCTGCTCGCGGCTTTCCTCCTCAAGATGGGTGACCCAATGGGAAAACGCCTCTTCTTCCGTCTGAGGCAGGGCAAGGGACGGATCGAACAGCTCCTCGCGAAGCGCGGGGATCAGAGTTTTGACGCGCTTGCCCAATACGGAAAGGGAAGCGTTGTCCAGCATACCGTCCTCGGCGCAGTAGGAGATCACCAGCGCCTTTTTGGCAAAGGCGGCGGCAAGATAAAAGTAAAAGTATTCGTCGGAAAGGCTTTCCTCGCCGCCGGGCAAGCGGTAGCCCAGCCCGATCAGCTCGTTCCGTTCACCCTTGGGGAACAGTCCTCCCTTGGGCTCGGGAGCGGGGAACACGCCTGCGTTTACGTCGGTGAGGAAAATATATTTTGCATCCGTGGGACGGGCAAAATCCACTCTGCCTACCTGCACCCGATCCTGACCGGGGGGGAGGCTTCCCGGCAAAGAGCCTGAGAGGGCAAGGGTCAATTGCTCGGTAAAGCGTACCTTGTCGCTTGTTCCGTCACCCAGGGCTCTGCCAAAGGCGGCAAGGGCTTCCAGGAGGCTGTTCCAGGCGCCGGTCATTGCGGCCGCCTTTTCAAAATCGTCGGCTTCGGTGCTTGCCTTCAGCTTGGCAAAATGCACCCGTTCCGCGCCGATGGCATCCAAAAAGGCGAGAACTGCGTTGATCTTTTCGCTCACGCTTTCCTCTTCCAATGCGCGGGAGAGGGTACGGATGGGAGCGAAGATGGCTTCCCGCACGCGGTTGACCCGCTCCAGCTCGGAAATTTCTGCTTCTCCCTTGTCATAATAGCCTGCGGGGTTCATGGTAAAGGGCGTATCCCGAAGCATGGCAGGCGCTGTCAGGCTCCAGGTGGAAACGTACTGCTCCAGACAGAAGCGATCCTCGTCGGAAACGGCGAACACTCCGTCCTTGATATAGCTTCTCACCTCGTCCTCTTCTCCGAGTCCTGCGGCAAAGCGGCAGGCCAGCAAAACGGTTTTTGCAAGGGGAGTACGGGCAAGGGGCTTCTTCTCTTCCAGAAAATGGGGAATGCCCTTTTCACTCAAGGTCAGCCCAAGCAGCTCCTCCAAGGCACCGTCGCGGGAAAGGATGGCGATCTGGTTCCAACGCGCACCGCTTCTCACCAGAGAAAGACAGCTGCGGGCAACGAAATCCGCCTGATCGGCAGCGGTCTTGCAGGCGACGATGCGAATTCCCTCCGCCTCGCCCTCATAGGTCTTGCCGCCGCGCATAAAGTGGCGGCGCAGGTGACCCAGTGCCGTCGCTTCTTCTTCCTTTTCCAAATTCAGATCGGTGACGCCAACGCCCAATTCCTTGGCCTTGCGCTCCAGACTCCGCGCGGCGGAAAGGCTTTTGGCAAAGAGAAGGGGCTCTTTTTTCCGTGCGGCGAAGCTGACGTATACCTCCTCTGCCTGCTTTATGATGCGGGCAAGGATCAGCTCCTGGGGATGGGTGAAATCCCAAAAGCCGTCCACAAAGACGACGCTGTTTTGAAAAAAGGGATATTCGGCAAGGATGCCTGCCAGTCGCTCACCCTCCTCACCCGGGTCGCGGTAACGCTGTGAAAGAAGGTCGGAAAAGGAGGCGGTGATCAGGGCGATCTGCCCCAATTTTTCCGAAAGACCGGGGGTCTCCAGCTCCATCCCCGAAAGTCTGGAAAGGGCGGGGGACCAAAGCCCTGCCAGTCGCATTCCCTCCAGCTCTCCGTAAAGATCGGCAATGCCGGATGCATCCTCGCGCAGATTCAAGGCAGAAAGCCGGGGTGCCAAGGTATGCACGCACTCTGCCAAAAGCAATTTTTTCTCCGCCTCGGTTGGGCAAACGCCTGCCAAAGCACCGTATTCGCGCAAAACCACGTTGGGCAGACGGGAAAAATTGGTTACCTCCACCTGCATAGACGCGCGTCCACCGCACCGCAGGCAGATCTCCTCCTCCAACTCGGCAGTTGCCTGCTCCGGCACCAGAACGAAGATCCGCTTTCCCTTTTGGAAAGCCTCCTCCAGCCTTGCCAGCATCCACTCTCTTTTTCCGCTTCCCACGGCACCGAAAATCCGATTCAGCATAGAAAACTCCTTCATACGTATAAAATGGGATCGTACAATCAGTATACCACAGTCGCACTCGTTCTGTAAAGGTGGGGGGTGGGACAAAAACTCCCCATTTTCTGCTTTGTAAATTTGGCTGCGACTTCGTCAAGCTACAGTAAATTGCTCAGTCATTTACAAGTGTAAACTCCTTCGCGATTTCCTTGTTTTCCTCGTCTCGCTCAAATTTACTTCGCAGAAATATTGATGGAACTTGGCTGCAACTGCGTTGTGCCGCGGAGAAAGACTCGATCATTTACAGGTGTAAACTCACTCGTTTTTCCCTTGCGCGCCTCGTCAACTCGTTGGTACCGGGATTTTGCCTGCGACGTTCGTCTCGCCAAAATC
>JAFVYT010000115.1 GCA_017508505.1 Clostridia bacterium | reverse complement strand
TGGCCTCTTTGACTATTTCGGGCGTGAGAACACGACGACCCACATGGTTGTAGTCGACGACAACGCGCGCCGAGTCGGGAGCGAGCGCCTCCTTGACGGTGGAGACGATGGACTTGTAGATGATACCCACGCGGCTAAACTTGATGCCTCCCGCAGTGGAGCCCGCGCCGCCGCCGACTGCCATGAGCAAGGCGAGGCTACGACCTCATCCTTCACGAGCGCAAACACATCGTTTGCCCAAGAGATGCCGATGGAGGAAAGGAGGGCGGAAATCCCCACCACCACTCCCACGTAGATCAAAACGGCGATGAGGGTGGAGCGGAGTCCCGCGGTGCTGCGAGGCTTCTTTTCGGCGGCTTCACGCGAGCCTCCCTTTTCGGCGCCTCCCTCCGACTTGGGAGCACCGCTCGCCTTGGGAGAGGCGGGCTTCGTCTCGGGAACGGGACGGCTGACGCGAGTCTCCTGCGCGACGGATCGCAGATCGGCACGGGGCTTCTGCGCGGAAACGGGGATGGCACGGGTGCGATCCGCAAGGTTCGGAACAACAGTCTTACGAGGGGCAGTCGCGGAACCCGACGGCTTTGCGGAGCCGGGAGCAGCCTTGGGAGCTGCGGCAGACTTCGGTGCGGCAGAGGGGTGCGCAGACTTCGGCGAGGCGGAGGACGCCTCGGGCCCGGAGGCTTGTGCAGGGGCACTCGGAGCCTTGGAGGGACGCTCTGCGGAGGGCTTTTCCTCCTTTTTTTTCGGGTCCACCAAAATATCGATGGTGTTTTCCTTTTCGGGTGTTCTCAAATCTTCGCTCATTTCACACAGCTCCTAAGAAAATATTCCGAATAACAGCAAAATGAAAATGGCAACACTTCCCAAAAACGCGGGAGACAGATAGATCTCCTTACAGTTTTGGAGGATCCGCTCCTTCGCGGGGGGCACCTCCTCCAAGCCGCGGGTCTTTTCCACCTCACGGCGAAGGATTTCCTTGCGGCTCTGCAGCTTCTCATCCCCTGCCTTTTCCCGATACATCGTTTCCAGTCCCGAGAAAAGAAAGACGAACATCACAAGGAAAAATGCGATCAAGAGATAGGGCAAAAGAGGGCTCTTGCCGGCCTGACGCAGATACTCCACCACAAAGGGGCGAAGGTTCAGATAGGAGAAGTTTACCAAAACGTGAATCAGGATCCCGGGAACGATAGAATCCGAAAGATATGCAACGATTCCAAGGATGACTCCGAGAAACAGATAATATACGAAATTGGCCAAGGAAAGATGGGCCATAGCGAACATCAGGGAGGTCACTCCCACGCTCCAGACCATACCGTAGGAGCGATACTCCTCCAAAAGCACGCCGCGAAAGACGCACTCCTCCAGCACCGCGGGTAGAAGCACCGAGGAAAGAAAGGCCAAGAAGGAATTGGTGACCTTACCCGGAACGGAAAGAATCCCCGGGGTATTGACAAAGGCATCATCGAAGAAGAAGAGGCCGAAATACCTCAGAACGGCAGTACCCGTCAGAAGGATCAGAACAAGGATCACAATGAGAGGGATCAGCTTCGGATCCGTCAGGCGAAACTTCAGCGTGTTGACCGGATTCAGGGACCGCAGGCGGCAATAGAAGGCAAGGGGAAGCAAAAAGACCAAAAGCTGAACCAGCGTGCGGGACAGAAAGGCATCGGTGGAAAAGCGAGATACAAGAGATGCCAAGGGGGAAGAAAGCCCCGCAAGCAACAGCACCACACCAAAAAACAGCGGTGCGTAAAGACAGGATTCCCGTTTCAATTCCAAGCCCCCTCAAAGCACATTCCCTTGGCCAGTGCGGCGGCGCTCTCCTCCCCCTTCAAAAGCGCGACAAGACGAAGCGCAAAGGCAAAGGCGGTACCGGCACCCCGGGAGGTGATGACGTTTTTCGAGACCGTAACGGGGGAAAAGGAAACGGATCCGGCAAAAAGCTCTCCCTCCATTCCGGGATAGCAGCAGGCGCTCTTATCCTTCAGCAGGCCAAGATCACCCAGCACCGTGGGAGCGGCGCAAATGGCGGCAAGACGAGCCCCCTTTTCATTCAGGCGAAGAAGGCGATCCCGCAGAGGAGCGCAGGCCTTCAGGTGAAGCGTGCCGGGCATTCCGCCGGGGAGGATGGCAAGCTCCTCCTCAAGGGGCATTCCTCTCCACTGAGAAAGAGTCAGATCCGCCGCAACAAAGATGCCGTGTGCCCCCTCTACCACCGAAGAATCGGTGATGCTGCAGATCCTGACCTCAAGACCCGCGCGGCGGAGGACGTCGATGGGGGTGATGGCTTCGATCTCCTCAAAGCCCTGAGCTAAGAATACCGTTACCATAATTTCTCCTTTACAAGCCGAAGGATGTGCTCCCCGATCTCGTCGACGGAAAGCATTTTGCCGTCTGCGTCCACACAGGAAAGAGTCTCCCAGCCCCATGCCTCAGCGCAGGTGGCGGCGGCAAGGGCAGCCTTTTGCAAATGATCCCGATTCTCGTGGATGTCTTTATCCAAGCCGCGGTGATCAATCAGCTCCAGACTCTTTTCCACGGGAACCCGAAGCATCAGAACCAGATCGGGAGCGGGCAGACCGAGCTTTCTAAACTCAAAGTCGTAAAGCCAATCCAAAAAAGCACGATGCTCCTCAGGGGGGAGCTTGGTCAGCTGATGGATGGCGTTGGCAGTGGTGTAGCGATTGGCGATGATGATGGCCCCCTCGTCGTAATCCTTTTTCCAATCCAATCGGAAGGAGGCAAAGCGATCCACCGCAAAGAAGGTGGATGCGGCGTAGGAATTGACGCTTTCGGGATCGGAGCCAAACGTCCCCCCAAGGTACATTTTAACCGGGGCGCAGGCAGGGCTTTCATAATCCGGAAAGGAAACCAAACGAACCCGCTTTCCCAATGCCTCAAGCGCGTGGAAAAGCCTCGTGGCTTGCGTATTTTTACCGCTTCCGTCCAAGCCGTCGATTACGATCAAGCATCCCATTTCATTCATCTCCTCAAAAAATCAAAGAAGTGCATACTGAATTAGAATAATTATAACACACAAAAGCCACTTTCACAAGGGATTTTCTCTTTTTTCTGAGAATTCTTTCCCTGAGGAGATCCTCTCCCCCTTCTCCGACCTTCCCCGGGAGGCAAGGGGAAAAAAGTGCTTGAAAAAAGAAGAAACGAAAGGTATAATGGAGTCAGCTTCCGCATAATTTCAAACGAGGTGAAAAAATGAAAGTAGTTTTAATCAACGGCTCTCCCCACAAGGAAGGATGCACCCACCGTGCGCTTCGCGAGATTGCCGATACCCTGGAGAAAAACGGAGTGGAATGTGCGATCCGCTGGCTTGGAACGGACCCCGTTGCGGGGTGTCGCGGGTGCGGTGCCTGCGCCAAAATCGGGAAATGCATCATCGAGGATGCAGTCAACCGGCTCGCTCCCGAGATCTGCGAGGCGGACGGCGTGGTCTTCGGCTCACCGGTGCACTATGCCGCCGCAAGCGGTACCGTCACCGCCTTTATGGACCGACTCTTTTACTCCTCCTCCAAGCGCCTTGCGGGCAAGCCTGCCTGCGCCGTGTTCTCCTGCCGCAGAGGAGGTGCCAGCGCCGCCTTCGACCAGCTGAACAAGTATTTCACCATTTCCTCCATGCCCATCGTATCGGGGCAATACTGGAATATGGTGCACGGCTCCAAGGCCGAGGACGTAGAAAAGGACGAGGAGGGGCTGCAGGTGATGCGCAGTCTCGGACGGAATATGGCTTGGCTTCTCGCCTGCATCGAGGCGGGCAAGGAAAAAGGCATCACCTTCCCCGAAAAGGAAGCGCCGATTCGCACCAATTTCATCCGATAAGAAAAAGAGAAGAAAAAGGAACGCCCGGGAGCGTTCCTTTTTTCTTCGTATAGGGGCTTACCTTTTGGCAAACAATGATAAAAAAGCAAGTCGGTGCAAGCGCACCGCAGGGAGGGTGCGATGCAGACAAGGTGGCGACAGCTCGGGCAGGATCTCGTTCTCTGGGTGCTTCTGGGCGTTGTGGCGTATTTTGCGGTCACAAGGCTCTTTTTTCTCCTCTTTCCCGTGGGAGCTGCCTTGGTCTTTTCCACCGTGATCCGAAAAAGCTTTCGTCGGATTCGCCCCTTGAACGAGATCGCAAAGCGGATTCTGATCATCCTGATCCTCCTGATCTTTTTTGCCCTGCTCTCGCTGATCGTAATCCTTGGGGTGGATCTACCCCTTTGTGCTTGTGGGGCGGCTTTCGGATACTGCGCTACGCCCCTGGTACAGCCCGATCACGGGGCTTTTCAACCGCAACCGCTT
>JAFVYT010000114.1 GCA_017508505.1 Clostridia bacterium | reverse complement strand
GTTATCTGATGGGGGTCGGCACCTGTGAAAATATTATCGAGGGGGTCTGGCGCGGGGTGGATCTGTTTGACTGTGTGATGCCGAGCCGCAACGCCCGCCACGGCCACCTTGTAACCCATCAGGGCATCATCAATTTGAACAACAACCGTTACGAGTGTGATCCTTTGCCCATCGATCCCGAGTGTGACTGTCCCGTTTGCCGCCGCTACTCCCGTGCCTACATCCGCCATCTCTTGAAGGCTAAGGAGGCCTTGGGTCAGCGTCTTGCGGTGATGCATAATCTTTATTTCTATAACAACTTGATGGAGGACATCCGAAGGGCGTTGGACGAGGGACGCTTTGAGGAGTTCCGCGCCGCCAATTCCAAGAAATTGGGAACCCGCATCAAATAGGAGACTGTATGGCTGAAACCGTTGAACTTGTTGCCACCTGCCTGTTCGGGCTGGAGAAATTCGTGGGGGAAGAGATCGATGCCCTGGGGTATAAAAGGATCTCAACCGAAGACGGAAGGGTTACCTTTCAGGGGCCGCTTTCCGCCATTGCCCGCTCCAATCTCTGGCTTCGCACCGCAGAGCGCGTTTTCATCAAAATGGGTGCCTTTCCCGCAAGGAGCTTTGAGGAGCTGTTCCAAGGGGTCAAGGGACTTCCTTGGGAGCGCTGGATCGGCCCCGATGATGCCTTCCCCGTGAAGGGCCATTCGGTTCGCAGTGAGCTCAAGAGCATCCCCGACTGCCAAAGCATTGTGAAGAAGGCTGTGGTGGATCGCCTTTCCTCGGAATACGGCATCACTTGGTTCTCCGAGGAGGGAACCAGAATGCAGATTGAGTTTTTCCTCTTAAACGACGTTGCCTCTCTGCTGATCGACACCTCCGGTGCCCCGCTCTATAAGCGCGGCTACCGTCTGGAGACCGGCACCGCTCCCATCCGAGAGACCCTTGCCGCCGCTCTTTGCCGTATGGCAAGGCCTCGGGAGGACGTTTTGTTTTGGGATCCCTTTTGCGGAAGCGGCACCTTGCCCATCGAGGCGGCCCTGATGATGAAAAACGTCGCCCCGGGCTCCTTCCGATCCTTTTTGGCCGAGGACTTCCTCGATCTGCCCGAGTCTATCTGGAGGGAGGCGAGACAAGAAGCGCAGGATTTGAAAAAGGAGACTGCCTTTGAGGCCTTTGCCAGCGATCTGGATCCCGAGATGGTCAAGCTCGCGCAGCGCAACGGGGAAAACGCAGGCGTTGCAGACTGCATTCGCTTCTTTCCGAAAAACGCTCTGGGCATCGAGACCCACGGGCGGCGCGGCACCATCGTGTGCAATCCCCCCTACGGCGAAAGAATGAATTCCGTCGAGGAGGCCCACCGTCTCTACTCCGCTATGGGAGCCCATTGGAGGAGTCTGGATCGATGGCAGATCTACGTGATCACAAGCGACGAGGAGTTTCAGCGTCATTACGGTCGCCGTGCGGATAAGGTGCGAAAGCTGTACAACGGAATGCTCAAATGCTTTTATTATCAGTTTTTTAAGCCCCCCGTTGATGGCGGCACCCCGAAACGAAAAAAATAACGGAGATGGAAGCATCTCCGTTATTTTTTATTCCTCTGCAATGGGCTCCACGTCATCGCGAAATTGCTGCTCGTAGAGGGTGCGGTAGGTGCCACCTCTTTCCAAAAGCTCCTCGTGACGGCCCTTTTCCGTGATGCGCCCACCTGCGATAACTGCGATTTCGTCCGCATTCTTGATGGTGGAGAGACGGTGGGCCACCACGAGGGTGGTTCTGCCTCGGCAGAGCTCGTCCAGCGCTCTTTGAATGAGGATCTCCGTGGTGTTGTCCAGTGCGCTTGTGGCCTCGTCGAGGATCAGGATCGGGGGATTTTTCAGGAAGACCCTCGCGATGCAAAGCCTTTGCTTCTGCCCACCGGAAAGGCGTACGCCCCGTTCACCGATGACCGTGTCGTACCCCTCCGGGAGCTTTTCGATGAATTCGTGGATGTGTGCGCGCTTGGCAGCCTCGATGACCTCCTCGTCGGTGGCGCCGGGCCTTCCGTAAAGGATGTTGTCCCGCACGGAGGCGTTGAAGAGGTAGACGTCCTGCTGAACGATTCCGACGTTACGTCTGACGGATTCTCTCGTCAAGGAGGACAGGGGCATCCCGTCCAGAAGGATCTCGCCCTCGCGGATGGGGTAGAAGTTTGGGATCAGGTGGCAAATGGTGGTCTTACCGCCGCCGCTCGGCCCCACCAGCGCAAAGGTCTTGCCCTTTTCGATGGAAAGGTCCACCCCGTGAAGCACGTCCCGCCCTTCATCGTAGGAGCTGACTACCCCGCGAAATTCCACGTTGCCGCTCAGCTCGCCGCAATCCTTGGCATCGGGAGCGTCCTTTTCGGGCTCAGTGTCCAGAATGGCAAGAAAACGCTCAAAGCCCGCTACGCCGTTCTGATACTGCTCCATAAAGCGAATCAGGGTATTGACGGGATTCAAAAATAGATTGATGGAAACGATGAAGGCTGAATAATCGGCAAAGTTAATCTTTCCCGCATAAAGGAAGATGCCCCCTGCGATCAGAATCACAACGTTGAAGACGTCGGTGACAAAGCTTGTGGAGGAGTGAAAGCTCGCCATGGAACGGTATGCGTCGCGGCTTGATGTAACGAAATCCTCGTTTCCGGATTCAAACTTCTCCTGCTCCAGCTCCGCGTTGGTGAAGGCCTTGGTTACGCGGATTCCCGCAATGCTGCTTTGAAGTGCTCCGTTGATCTTTGCCATCGCCTCTCGGTTCCGCTGAAAGGCGTCTCGCATTTTAAGCCTGGTGAAAACGGAGACCAAAATCAGAAGGGGCACGCAGGCAAACACAATCAGGGATAGGGAGAGGCTGATGGTAGAAAGATAAACGAAGGACACCAGAATGGAAATGGAGCAGATAATGAGGTTTTCGGGCCCGTGGTGGGCAAGCTCGGTGATATCCTTGAGGTCGTTTGTCAGGCGAGACATAATCTTTCCCGTTTCGTTGGAGTCGAAAAAGGAAAAGGGGAGTTTTTCTAAATGGGAAAACAGATCGCTTCGCATTTGCGCTTGCATCCTGACTCCCATCATATGCCCCTTATACTGAATAAAGAAATTCAGCATCATTCTGACGCCGTAAAGGCCAAGAAGCAAAAGACCGAACAGAATGATCTCACGCCACTTCTGTCCGGGGATCAAATCGTTTAGCATTTGCCTTGTGACGATGGGGTATACCACACCCACCAGCGCCACCAAAAGAGACGCGGCCATATCCAGAAAGAACAAGGTCTTATGAGGCTTATAATAAGCCATAAAGCGTTTCAGCATAGGGATTCCTTTCAAAAAAACGATCCCCTTGCCCAAAAGGAAAGGGGATCTGCAAGATGTAACGTCAACCGATGATTTCGCCCTTTGCGTTGAAGATGGGGAGCTTTTCCAGATACACAAGATCCGTGCGGCTCTGTGCATCACCCTCTGCAAGGATGCAGCAGCGACCGGCGATGATGCCGCCCGCCTCCTTCACGAGAGCCTCCAGTGCGCGGAGAGACTCGCCCGTGGAAATTACGTCATCCACGATGAGAATGCGCTTGCCCTTCATCATTTCCGCATCGGCGGTATCAAGGTACAGCGTCTGTACCTTTTCCGTGGTGATGGATTTTACACCGACCTCCAATACGCCGGTCATATAGAGCTTGGGTGCCTTGCGAGCGAGAAAATATTTTTTTGCACCGCTCTGACGGGCCATCTCGTGGATCAGGGGAATCCCCTTGGCCTCTGCGGTGATCATATAGTCATATTCATAGGGAACCTTTTTGAGCAGTGCGCCTGCGGTGGCCTCGGTCAATTCGGGATCTCCGAAGATCACGAACCCCGCAATGTAAAGGGAGTCGTTCACGCGGCAAATGGGGAGGGCGCGCTCCAACCCTGCAATGGTCATCTTGTGATAAAGCTGCATTTGGATACTCCTTTTCTTTTTTCTCCCCCCTATTATAGCTTTTCGGCTTTCCTCCGTCAAGCGAAAGGGAAAATTTTTCCCGGAAAATGAGAAAAAATCAACTTTTTCCGTCGATTCACTTGACATAGGGTTTAAAAACTGATAACATAGTTTCGAAAACCAGATGATAAGGAGGTTGCCGATTTGAGGTCAAAAATTACTCTTCCCGACTATACCCGCAGGGAAGAGATTTGCAATATGGTCACGCATATCGTGGGGGGAGCCTTCGGGCTCGTTGCCCTGTTTTTTTGTGTGCTGCGCGCGGCGATGAATCAGGATCCGTGGGGAATTGTCTCTTCCTTGGTGTACGGACTTTCCATCACCCTTCTTTTTACCATGTCAAGCCTCTACCACGGCCTTATTCCCGTGAAGGCGAAAAAGGTGTTTCGGGTTATCGACCATTGCACCATTTATCTTTTGATCGCAGGGACCTATACCCCCATCGTGCTGGTTGACTTAAGGCCACTGACCCCCGTTTCCGCTTGGGTTATCTTCGGTATTGTTTGGCTTTCCGCGGTGGTTGCCATCACGCTGACCGCTGTGGATATGAATCGCTTTCGCGTGTTTTCTATGGTGGCGTATCTGGCAATGGGCTGGTGCGTGCTTCTTTGCATACAGGATGCTATCCGTGCCGTCGGAGCCGAGGGGATGCTTCTGATCTTCATCGGGGGTGTGCTTTATACCGTTGGCGCGGTCATCTACAGCGTCGGAAAAAAGAAAAAGCTGACCTACGCCCATTCCGTGTTCCACGTCTTCGTGCTCTTAGCCTGCATCCTCCACTTCTTTGCGATCTACTGCTTTGTTCTTGCGTAGATAAAAAACAGAAGGAACGCCTTTGGCGTTCCTTCTGTTTTTTTGTGATGCTGCTTATCCGATCTTGGGTAGTCCTGCGGCCGCGACGCTTTGACCCACACGTCTGCTGTTTTCATCGGGCAGAGCAAGATTGATGGAAAGATCCGGGTATTCCTCGTTCAGTACCTTGCGACACGCGTCCAAAAGGGCGTCGCCGCCCTTTCCGCTGGTCACGCGGCCGAGAAGCAGGAGGTGGCGGATCGCATAGGTCTCGGCATAGAGGGGGAGGG
>JAFVYT010000113.1 GCA_017508505.1 Clostridia bacterium | reverse complement strand
TCGGTGTTCATAGAGGTGAAGTTGCCGGGCTCGTTGACGTATCTGCCGAACTGAGCGTGAACCGGACCGGGATGACGGTAGTCACCCTCGTTGGTGTAGTCGGGGATGAGCTTTCTCATAATGTCGAGCAGGTCGTGCTGCAGGAACTCCAGATCGAAGGTGTCGAAGTCGTGGGAGCACTCCTGAACCATAACGGAGCAGGTGGTGTGGTGAGAAACGATGGCAACGGTACCGTTCTTCACGCCGGACTCTTCAACGATCTTCATCACGTCGGTGGAGATGTCGTGGAAGGTGGGGATCCAGCCTCTGGACTGGAGCTCGATTTCTTTTTGGATCAGCTTAAATTCCATTCTATTTTTCCTCCTGAGAAAAAATTAATTAACTTAGTTTAGGCCTGTCTTGCGTCCCAGGCTTCGCGGACGGCGCGGATCATATCGTCCACCATCTGGTATCTTGCTTCGGGAGTGGGAAGACCCACGATACCGGAGGAAGAGCCGGTGGCCTCAGCCCCTGCGAAGATGTTGCGGTATACGTCGTCGTAGCACTTGATGCCTGCGCCCTGAAGCACCAGAATGTCGGGGTTGACGTCCTTGACGGCACGGATGGAGGCCTCGACGTAGTCCTTGTCGCTTGCCTTGCCGGTACCGATGAGCTCGGTGGGCTCGGCTACGATGATGTTGGGCTCGAGGTGTGCGATGGCGGCTGCCTCGGCGCAGGAGTCTGCGCAAACGATGGTGGCAAGGCCAACCTCGTCGGCACGCTTGATGGCGGCCTTGAGCTCTGCAACGGTAACGGGCTTCTCACAATGGTTCAGCATCACGCCCTCGGCGCCTGCGGCAACGAGGCTCTCGGGGAGGATGTCAGCCAGACCGCGGCCGGGCTTGAGAGAATCCATATGAGGAGCGAATACGTGGATTCTTTCGGTGGCCTCCTTCACGCGGCGAAGCTCCACGATGGGAGTGGTGAAGATGATGTCAACGTCGTACTTCTTGCTGGCCTCGTTAGCAACCTTGGCAAGCTCTACCACGTCGTCGCCCCAGAGGTAGTTCTTGGGACCGATCTCGAAGAAGGGTGCTTTGATTTTCAGGTTCTGGATCATATTCTTTCTCCTTGAAAAAATTATTTCTTGTTGAGTCTTTCACCCACGGCTCCGCCGGGATGGATGAGAGCAAACTGCTCGTTGACGTAGCCGGTCTCCTCGATGAGCGCGGTCTGGAGCGCGTCAAACACGGAGCTGAGCGCCACGAAGCTGGAGGTGGACTGAGAATTGTACTTGTCAGTCTCCTTTTCCACCTTCATAGGCAGAACGATGTCCGCGCCCTGCGCCAGGGGAGAGTCCATCTTCTCCGTTACGGAGATGACGGTGGCACCCTTGGTTTTGGCGATGTTCATGATCGGGATGAGCTCTGCGGTCTTGCCCCCGCGGGAAGCGAGCACCATGACGTCTCCCTTTTGGATGAATCCCATACCGCCGTGAACGGCCTCTGCGGGAGAAACAAATCTTGCGGGGCGCTCGATGCAGCAAAGGGAGTGAGCAAAGTGGGTGCAGCAGATGCCGGAGTGACCGCAGCCTGCGGTACCGATGCGCTCGGCCTTTGCCAGAACCTCAACGGCCTTGGCGAAGGCGTCCCAATCCATCACGTCCTTTGCGCGAAGGATCTCCTCTGCCTCGAGAGTGAACGCGTTCTGTGCTGCGGAAAGTGCTTCTTTTTTCAAAATATGACACCTCGTTTTCTTTTTACTTCAAGCTGATCGTGTCTGCGGGGTTGTTCAGCAGGCTGTCCAGCTTTTTATACTGCTTGTAGGGGAGGGTGTAGTCGGTGCCGCAGGGCTCGTAGGTCTTCTTGGTGCGGACGAGCTTTTTGCAGGCATCCTCTACGGAGGAGTAGATGCCGCAGCCCACACCCGCGAGGATCGCGGTGCCGAGGCAGGCGGACTCCTTCTCCATCAGGGTGGAAAGGCGCAGACCCGTGACGTCGGCCTTGATCTGTGCCCAAAGGGGGCTTCCCGCGCCGCCGCCGGTGATGCGGATTTCATCGCACTTGGCGCCGATGACATCCAGATCATCCTTTAAGGTGAAGGCGACCGCCTCCAGAATGGCACGGGCAAAGTGGCCCTTTCCGTGGGCCAGAGTCATACCCCAGAAGCACCCTCTTGCGTCGGGGTTATAAACGGGCATGGTAGAGCCGCACAGGTGGGGGAGCATCGTCAGTCCCTCGGCACCGGGGCCGGCCTTCTCCGCCAACTCGTCCAATTCCTTAAAGGAAAGCTCGGAGGCGAAATTGTTACGGAACCACTTCAGCGCCATTCCCGCCGTGGAGGACCACAGGAGGGAAACGTACTTCCCGGGGAGGGCGTGCAGGTGGCAGGGGATCTTGGAGTTGGGATCAAAGGCGGGAATCTTGTCCGTGACCACGCAAATGGCCATAATGGTACCGGTCATCTCGCTGACGATGTTCTCGTCCACGACGCCGACACCCACGGCTCCCGCGATCTGATCCAGAGCACCGCTGACCACGGCGGCGTCCCCAAAGGAGCCGACGCGGGTGGCGCTGGGTACGATCCTCGGCAGCATCCCGCGGTCTACGCCGATATAGTCGAGCATCTCGTCCCACCAATCGAGCTTTTTAATATCCAGATAAATGGAGGAGGACTGAATGGTCGGCTCGGTGACGAATTCTCCGGTGAGCGCCCAAAGGAGCCAATCCTCCAGAAGAAATACCTTTTTGGTTTTGGCCCATACCTCGGGCAGATTTCTCTGCACCCAAAGGAGCTTGCACCCCGGCCAGCCGCCGGTGCACTCAGGCTGACCCGTGACGTTATAAATGGTCTCCAGACCGAAATGGGCACCGATCTCCTCCGCCTCGGCGGTGGCACGGTTATCCAGCCACACGATGGCGGGCATCGTGGGATTTCCCTCTCCGTCGGTCAGGATCAGGGTCTCGCCCTGCGTATCCACGGAAATGGCGTCGATCTTGCAGGTCTTTTCGATTTCGGCGATGGCCTCCTTTGCGATGCGGATGTACTCCATCGGGTCGAACTCTACCAGATCCCCGCGGGTGTCGAGGGTGTAGTCCAGGTTTGCTTGGGCAAGGCACTTGCCCGCTTCGTCGAAGCAAACGGCCTTCAGAGAGGTCGTTCCAACGTCAATTCCCAGTAAATTCATCGGATTCTCCTTGTCCTTGGGGACAAAACCCCAAATCTTTCTCCTAATTTTACCATAAACGAAACGGAGAGTCAACCGCAAAAGGGGGAAAAGAAAGCGCCTTTTTTGAACTTTTTTGCTTTTCCGCGCGATTTGAGGGCAAAACGGTTCGGGCGGGGAGCGGGGGGATGGCGAGAAAGTCTCCTTCGGTTCGGTTTTTTTGTTTTTGTTGACTGATCCCGGGATTTTTGGTATAATAAGGGGTAGAGTATTTTCGATGAAAAGGAAGAGTAGGTATGGCAGCGACGGTAAAGAAGAAAACCGCAGAGTATAACGATCAGAGCATCCAGAGCCTGAAGGGTGCGGATCGCGTTCGGAAGCGCCCGGGAGTCATTTTCGGCTCGGACGGGCTGGACGGCTGCGCCCATTCCTTCTTCGAGATCCTTTCCAACTCCATCGACGAGGCCAGAGCCGGCTTCGGCGAGGTGATCAACGTCACGGTGACCCGAGACCACGTGATCACCGTGGAGGATTTCGGACGGGGAATTCCTTTGGACTGGAACGAGAAGGAGGGTCGCTTCAACTGGGAGCTGATTTTCTGTGAGCTTTACGCCGGCGGAAAATACGACAACGCTACGGGGGGCGCCTATCAGTATTCCCTCGGTCTGAATGGCTTGGGTGCCTGTGCGACCCAGTACAGCTCTGAGTTTATGGACGTGGAGGTCTTTTCCCGCGGGACGCGCTACCACATTGCCTTCCAAAAGGGCGAGGCGGCGGGAGCGCTCGAAAAGGAGGAGTATCACCGTCGCCGCACAGGCACGGTCATCACCTGGAAGCCGGATCTGGAGGTCTTTACGGAGATCGGCATTCCCGAGGCGTATTTTACCGACGTGATGCGCCGTCAGGCGGTGGTCAACGGGGGCCTGACTCTCAACCTTCGCTATCAGCGGCAGGACGGCACCTGGGGGGAGTATTCCTACCTTTACAAGGAGGGGATCCTGGACTACGTCCGTCAGATCGCCGAGATCAGTGAAAAAAACGAGGTCAACGAGGCGGAGGGGAAGGTGGGAACGCTCACCGTACCCGAGTTCTGGCAGGGAGAAAAGCGCGGCCGCGACCGTGAGGATAAAAGCGAGTACGACGTGCGCATCGAGGTATCCTTCTGCTTTTCCGCCAAGACCCAAAAATTGGAATATTATCACAACTCCAGCTGGCTGGAGCACGGAGGAAGCCCCGAAAAGGCGGTCAAATCCAGCTTTTTGCGTGCCATCGACGGCTATCTGAAGGCGGGTGGCAAGTACAACAAGAACGAGCAGAAGATCAGCTTCCAGGACGTGGAGGACTGTCTGATTCTGGTGACCAACTGCTTCTCCAACGTGGCGTCCTTCTCGGATCAGACCAAGAAAGAGGTCACCAATAAGTTTATTGCCGAGGCTATGATCGAATTTTTCGATGAAAAGCTGGAGATCTATTTTGCGGAAAATCCCACGGATGCCGACCGCATCGCCGCGCAGGTGCTCATCAACAAGCGCAGCCGCGAGAGTGCGGAAAGCGCCAGAGTCAACATCAAAAAGAAGCTTTCGGGTACGGTGGACGTGACCAACCGCATCGAAAAGTTTGCCAACTGTCGCTCCAAGGACAAGGAGAAGCGGGAGCTTTACATCGTAGAGGGCGACTCCGCTCTGGCGAGCTGTAAATTGGGCCGTGATGCGGAGTTTCAGGCCATCATTCCCGTCCGAGGCAAGACCCTCAACTGTCTGAAGTGCGGGTACGACCGCATTTTCAAAAG
>JAFVYT010000112.1 GCA_017508505.1 Clostridia bacterium | reverse complement strand
CCTCCTGGCTCCTCTCTCCCGTTTTGAACGAGGTTCTGGGCGAGGAGGCAAAGATCAGCCGTTTCTCCTCCCTTTACACCCGTTTCCCTCGCAAGAATGCGGGAAAGGCTCCCTTCAGCTACGTTTTCCCCATGGGGTACGACTCCTTGGAGAGCCTGCCTGAGGATACCCGACTCAGAAGAGCCTTGAAGAAGCACTATCTGGAGGGCGGCTTCGTCTACGACACCAGCGGCATCATTCTTCTGTAACAAAAAAAGATCACGCTTTCGCGTGATCTTTTTTTGTTCAGTGCTTCTTTGCCAGCTCCAAGAGCTTATCGCTCAGGATCTGACCTGCCTGAGGAATCAGACAGCTGTGTCGGCAAAGGGCGGTCTCGTAAAGGTCGTTGCACTCGTCAAAGGCCTTTTCCGTGGGGACGTAGCCACAATACTCGTTGCAGTTTTCCGCAATCATATTTCTCTTGTAGGGGCTGTTGGCCTTGACGTATTTTCCGAAGGCGTGATAAATCTCACCCGGATAGACGGAAATGAGCACGTCACCGATGAGGATGCTTTGGACGGGGAGCACGTCGGAGGTAACGCCGCCGTAGGTGGCCTGATAATGAATCATATTGCGGGCACGCATAAAGCCCTGCCCCTCGCTCATCCACTCTGCGACCTGTGCCTTGATGGCGGGAGAATCCACAGGGCGGCGCTCAATCTCAACCTGATCCATCAGAACCTTGACACCGCCGGGAACACGCTCGGCGCTGTCCATCGCTTTGATGACGGCGTCGGCCAGGGTCCTGCCCATATGCTGATACCAATCTGCGGGGATCGGCTCGGTGGTGTTGGGGTCGACGTGGTTGATGTCACCGCAGGCACCCAAAACGAAGAGACTGACGAAATCGGGACCGTACTCGGCCTTCAGTGCCTTGGAGAGGTATGAGGAATAATCTCCGCTGTAGCCGGTCTCGGCGTATTTGGTCAGACAGCACTGGTGGCAGGCAAAGTTGATGATGGCACCGATGGGCTTTCCTTCGGACTCAAAGAAGAGCACGGGAAGGTCGGGATCAATCCCGTCGAGAGGCCCGACCAGATTGGTCTTGCCCTTGCCGTGGGTGATGTATTTGCCATCGGTGGTGATAAAGTTGCGGTTGAAGGAGATATTGTCCACCTCGGTCTTGGCAAACCCGGCATCTGCATCCGCGAGGCGGCGGTAAGCCAGAACCACCGCGTCGGCACAATAGCGAAGGAACACGTCCAGGTACGCCTCGTCCGCCTTGCCTCCGCAGGAGGGATCAGAGGAGATGGGAGCACCGGAGTGGGTGTGATTGGAGGAAATGCAAACCTTATCCGCGGGAATGGGACAGTACTCGGCAATGCGGTCCGTCACGATCTTGTGGATCCCGGGGATCAGGGAGCAGGTATCCACGGTCACGATGGCGGCATACTCGCCCCCATCCTCAAAAACGCCCGCCTTGATATACAGGCGGTCCTTGACGTCTTGGGCATGAATTTCTTTATAGTGTCCCCACATAAAACCGCCCAGAGGGGGCGTAGCATCGATTTCATAAAACGCAGCTCTCATACAAATCTCCTTTTTTCTCTTGGGCGTATCTGTCCCGAAAAGGGGGCAAAAGGACGTCCGAATTGCTTACAGGCATTATGGCACAATCCCCAAAAAAAGTCAAGAATCGTGGAAAAAAAGAGGAAAAATCATCATTTTTCCCTTAAAATATTTACACCCGACGCTTTTTATGATATACTGAGTCCAGTTTTGATCGGTGCATGAGAAAAAAGAAGGCACCCGATGGGTGCCTTCCTGGCGCGTTGTAAGGGACTCGAACCCCTGACCTACTGGTTCGTAGCCAGTCACTCTATCCAGCTGAGCTAACAACGCATGTTCTCTCGAACATCGGTTATCTTACCACAATCGGATTTTTTTGTCAAGAGAAAACTTGCAGAAAAATCAAAAATTAAGGAAAAAAGAAATATGAATGAACTTCCATTGCCTCAAGAGGTTTTGGATGCCCTGGACCGATTGGACGAGGCGGGACACGAGTCGTATCTTGTGGGAGGCGTTCGAGATCTTCTCTTGAAGCGTCCCGTGCACGACTGGGACATCACCACCTCCGCGCGACCGGAGCAAATCAAGGAGATCTTTCGGGACCATTCCCTGAACCTCGTGGGAGAAAAATACGGCACCGTAGTGGTACATTTCGGCTCGGTGTTTCTGGACATCACCACCTTCCGCAAGGAGGCAGGCTACGCCGATCACCGACATCCCGAGAGCATACGCTTCACCAAAAAGCTCTTTGACGATCTCAAGCGACGGGACTTCACCGTCAACGCCATTGTTTACCACCCAAAAAAGGGCTTTCGAGACTTTTTCTGCGGAAGGCGAGACTTAAAAAAGCGGTGGATCCGCGCCATCGGTGATGCCGAGGAACGCTTTCGTCAGGATGCCGTCCGCATTCTGCGGGCGTTACGCTTCTCCGCTGTCCTCGGCTTCGACGTGGAGGAAAAGACCCGCGAGGCCATCCACCGATCCAAGGAGCTGGTGGCAACGGTTGCCCCGGAGCGTGCTCTGCCGGAGCTCCGCAGAATGCTATGCGGACGGAACATCCGCTCGGTTCTGACGGAATTCTCCGACGTAATCGGAATTCTCATCCCCGAGATTTTGCCGGGGATCGGCTTTTCTCAGCACTCCCCCTTCCATCAGTACGACGTTTGGCAGCACACCGTTCACGCCGTCGCCCACGCAGAGCCCATTCCCGAGGTGAGGCTGGCACTCCTCTTCCACGATATTTCAAAGCCCGGATGCCTGACTCTGGACAGCACGGGCAGGGGGCATTTTTACTCCCACCCGAAAAAAAGCGCCAAAATGGCGAAGGAAATTATGGAGCGGATGCGCTTTTCCACCCGAGAGATCGCCACGGTCACAAAGCTGGTGTATTACCACGACTCTCACCCCTCAAGCCCCAAGGACGTCAAGCGGCTTCTGAGGGACGTGGAGTCGGAGCTCTTCCCCCTTCTGATCCGTGTCATGGAGGCCGACACCCTCGCCCACAGCAAATGGACCGTTAAAAAAAGAATGGCCCACGTGAACGAGATCTGCCGTGAGGGAGAACGGATCCTTGCACAGGGAGAATGCTACAGTCTGAAGGGCCTTGCGGTGAAGGGCTCAGACCTGGAAAAAAGGGGCGTTTCGGGGCCGCAGATCGGTCAGATGCTCCACCGTATTTTGGAAAAGGTCATCGACGGAGAGTGGGAGAACGATCGGGACCTCATCCTTTGTGAACTGGATAAAAATAATTGGTAAATTGTGCGAAAGCCATTGACAAAAAAAGCCTTTATAGTTATAATAAAATACTGTCGATACCTTGAGGAAAAGTAAAAATGATCAACCAAACCGAAAACCATTTTCTTGATATTTCAAAGCTTCTGTCCGGAGAAACGGACCGAATCGACTTTGATTTGGCGGGACTCGATTTCCCCTTTGAAGAAAATCAGATCACGGTTTCATCCCTTCACTTTTCCGGGTGCGTCATCGACCTTTCCGGGTTCCTGCGACTATCCGGCACCGTTACGGGACAGTATTCCGCCTCCTGTGCGAGATGCCTTGCTCCGGTCGATGAGGAGTTCTCCCTGGAAATTGACCTTCCCGTAGAAACGGCAGAAGCCGAGACCGAGGAGGAGGTCATAGCCGCCGAAGGCCACCAGATCGATCTTGCAGCACTGTGTGAGGAAACGGTGTTCACCAATCTTCCCTTCCGGCTTCTTTGCCGAGAGGATTGCAAGGGGCTCTGCCCCAAATGCGGGAAGGTGCTGAACGACGGGGACTGCGGGTGCGTGCAAAAGGAAACAGATCCCAGACTTGCGGGTCTTGCGGACTTTTTCAAGGATTAAAAACAAAATACAACCGGAAACGGTATAGAAAAATTGGGAGGTGCGAAATGGCAGTACCGAAGAGAAAGACATCCAAAGCAAGAAAGAACTCCAGACGCTCCAGCGTATGGAAATTGTCTCAGCCCACGCTCGAGAAGTGCCCCAACTGCGGTGCATACAATCTCCATAACAGAGTTTGCTCCGAGTGCGGACAGAAGGACGGCAAAGAAGTCATCGAGATCAAGGACTGATTTGTCAAAGGGCTCGTTTTTCGGTCTCCGCTGACCCTGTCGGCGGAGACTCTATAACGGCACACCAGAGATATGTCTTTGGCATAGCCGAAAGGCTTTTGTGCCCAAGATGTATCTTTTTTTCTTTTTTTGAGAGAACTGCGGAAGGGAGAAAAAACGGATGGTCAAAATCGAATCGGTGGAAAAGGGCTCATTGGCAGAAAAGCTCGGGATCTTGCCCGGGGATCTGCTTATGTCAATTGACTCTCACCCCATCAAGGACGTTTTGGATTACCGCTTCTTTCTGACCGAGGAGAGAATCCTTTTGACCCTGAAGCGCGGAGAAGCAGAATTTGACCTCTCCGTAAAGAAGGGACGCTACGACGACATCGGTCTGGAGTTTGAGACCTTTCTGATGGATCGCAAGAAGCGCTGTTCCAACCGCTGCATCTTCTGCTTTATCGATCAAAACCCCTGCGGAATGCGGGAGACGGTGTATTTCAAGGACGACGATACCCGCCTTTCCTTTCTGATGGGAAACTACGTGACCTTGACCAACGTATCCCGCGAGGAGCTGGATCGCATCGTCCAAATGCGCCTTTCCCCCGTGAACGTCTCCGTCCATACCACAAACCCCGCTCTGCGGGTGAAGATGCTGGGAAACAAAAGAGCGGGAGAGATTATGGAGCAGCTGCGCGTTCTGCGGGACGGCGGCATCGACATCAACTGTCAGATCGTTTCCTGCTGCGGCATCAACGACGGAGCGGAATTGGAGCGGACGATCCGGGAGCTGGAGACCCTGCGCCCTGCCCTGCAGAGCATTGCGGTGGTTCCTGCGGGACTGACCCGTCACAGAGACGGCCTTCCCTCCATCGCACCCTACTCTCCCGAGAGGGCAAGAGAGCTCATCGGCACGGTGGAGCGCTTCGGGAAGGAATTTATGGAAAAATACGACACCCATCTGGTGTATGCGGCAGATGAATTTTACCTTGCCGCAGACCTCCCCCTGCCCGAGGAAAAGGACTACGACGGTTACCCTCAATTGGACAACGGCGTAGGGCTTCTTCGAAGCAGTCGGGAGGAGATCCTGGAGGAATTGGAGTGGCGCTGGAACGAGGGGGACCGGAAAAAGCTCCCCGACAAGAGGCTCCGCATCACCCTTGCCACGGGAAAGGCCGCCGAGGGCTTTCTTAAGGAGATCTGCGAGAGGATCACCGAAAAGCTGCCCGGGCTTACCCTCGAGGTGGTGGCGGTCCCCAATCGCTTTTTCGGGGAAACGGTGACCGTGGCGGGACTGATCTGCGGCGGTGACCTGATTGAGACCCTGAAGCCGAAAAAGCCCGAAATCCTCCTTTTGCCCGCGGTATCCCTGCGGCACGAAAGGGATAAATTTCTGGATGACGTAACCCCCGAAGAGGTGCAGGACGCGCTCGGATGTCCCGTGTACGCCGTGGAAAACGGAATCCCGATTCTGGATCAGATCGAAGATTTGCTTATGAAGGAGTAAAATATGCCAAAACCCGTGATCGCCATCGTGGGACGACCCAACGTAGGCAAAAGCACTTTTTTTAACAAGCTCTCCGGTGAGCGCATCTCCATCGTGGATGACGTTCCCGGGGTGACCCGTGACCGCATTTATTACGAAACGGAATGGTGCGGCAGAAAAATGACCCTGATTGATACGGGAGGGATCGAGCCCGGCTCCGGAGATGAGATCTTGTCTCACATTGAGGAGCAGGCGTACCTTGCTATGGATGCGGCCGACGTCATCATCTTTATGACGGACATCCGCTCCGGAGTAACCGCCGCCGACCGTGAGATTGCCTCTCTCTTAAAGCGGAGCAAGAAGCCCGTCATTCTGGCGGTGAACAAGGTGGACTCCATCGGTGCACTGCCCCCCGAATTTTACGAATTTTACGAGCTTGGGGTAGAATACGGCCCCTTTGCCCTTTCCTCCATTCACGGAACGGGAAGCGGCGACATTCTCGAGGAGGTCGCCCGTCTGCTCGGCCCCGCCGAGGAGCAGGAGGATGAGGAGGACGTGATCAACGTCGCCGTCATCGGAAAGCCCAACTCCGGTAAGAGCAGCCTGATCAACGCCGTTCTGGGTGAGAACCGCGTCATTGTCTCTCCCGTGGCAGGCACCACCCGCGACGCCGTGGACACCCGTGTGGAGAACGAGCACGGCATCTTCAATTTCATCGACACCGCAGGAATCCGCCGTGCCTCCAAGATCGACGACCGCATTGAAAAATACAGCGTTCTGCGGGCAAAGCTGGCGGTGGAGCGCAGCGACGTTTGCGTCATTATGGTGGATGCCTTCGAGGGAATCACAAGTCAGGACGCCACCATCGCAGGGATCGCCCACGAGGCGGGCAAGGCCTGCATCGTGTGTATGAATAAGTGGGATCTGCCCGAGAAGGACAACGATTCCGTCAAGAACGCCACCAAGAAGGTGTTCGACATCCTCCCCTTTATGCAGTACGCCCCCGTGCTCTTTATCTCCGCCAAGACGGGTCTTCGCATCGACAAGCTCTTCGAGCATATCAAGTACGTGAATATGCAGGCCTCCACCCGCATCGCCACGGGAATGCTCAACGATATGCTCAACGATGCCACCACCCGCGTCCAGCCCCCCAGCGACAAGGGGCGCAGACTGAAGGTCTACTATATGACCCAGGTGAGCGTGAAGCCCCCGAAATTCGTCATCTTCTGCAACAGCGAGAAGCTGTTCCATTTCACCTATCAAAGATACATCGAAAATTGCCTGAGGGAAACCTTCGGCTTTAAGGGCACCCCCATTCAATTCGTGATCAGAGAAAGAACGAAGGAGGAAGCATGAGATACTTTTTTCCCGATGAAATCGTAAGAGAGGGCTTTCTCGGCGCTCTGCTTTACGGAAAGAGCGGCGCGACGCTGATTCTGATCCTGGTGCTCGGCTTTCTTGCCTGCGCCGTCAGCTCGTACCTTCTCGGCAGCATCAACTCTGCGGTGATCATTTCCAAAAGGATCTACGGAAACGACGTGCGCGGCTACGGCTCCGGCAACGCAGGTATGACCAATATGTTTCGCACCTTCGGTAAAAAGGCAGGGCTTCTGACTCTCGCGGGTGACGTATTGAAGGCCCTTTTCTCCGTGGTGATCGGCTTTCTTATCATGGGCGGCCCCGGCCAGTACGTGTCGGGTCTGTTCTGTATGCTCGGTCACGTCTTCCCCCTTTACCACAAATTCAAGGGGGGCAAGGGCGTCATCGTCAGTGCCATTACGGTGCTTCTGATCGACCCTCTGGTATTTCTGGTGCTGGTCCTGATCTTCGGGCTGATGTTTGCCGCAACCCAGATCATTTCCGCCTCCAGCATCACCGCGGCGTTCTTCTACCCGATGGTGGTGTATGCCTTTAACCTTTCCGACCCCAACCTGACCTACATTTTCTTCTCTCTGATGATCTCCTTCTTTGTCATCGGAATGCATAAGGAGAACATCATTCGCCTTTTAAACAAGACCGAAAAGAAATTCACCATCGGCAAGGGCAAAGAGAAAAAGAAGGATTGAGCTATGATGAACACCGTTTCCTTTTACCGTGCGGAAAAATACGACGTGGAGACTCTGGTCTCTGTCGTGGATCGGATCATTCGGGATCACGGCGGCTACGAGCGCTTGTTTGAAAAGGGCAAAAAGACCGTGATCAAGCCGAATCTCGTGGTGAGAAAAAAGCCGGAGGGCTGTGCCACCACCCACCCCGCCGTTTTGGAGGCGGTGCTTCTTTGTCTGTTGCCCCACACCAAGGATATTACCGTGGCGGAATGTCCCGGAGGCCCCAACACGGAGCCCTTGCTCCACGGGATCTATCGGGAGACGGGCATTGCCGAGATCTGCGAGAAATACGGCATTCCCATTCACACCCAAATGAACCCGAGGCGCATTCCCGTCCCCTGCGGTCTGAGTGCCAAGGAGGTAGACGTGCTGGACGTGTTTTGCGAGGCGGACGTCTTCATCAACCTTGCGAAAATGAAGACCCACTCCCTGACCACCGTCACAGGCTGTGCCAAAAACCTTTACGGGCTGATTCCCGGGCTCAGAAAGATCGAGTATCACGCGGCACACCCCGAGATCTACGATTTTTCGGGGCTGATCATCGATCTCAACCGTGCCCTGCCCCCTACCCTTTCCATTCTGGACGGGATCTGGGGAATGGAAAAGGACGGCCCCTCGGGAGGCATTCCGAAATTCGGCGGGACGGTGCTCGGGGGTGTTTCCACCTTTGCCATTGACGAGGTGATGTGCCGCAGAATGGGCATCGATCCGACCCTCTCCCCCATTCTGGAGCGGGCCAAAAAGGAGGGCGTTTTCAGCGGTGAGGTGCAGATCGTCGGAGACGACGAGACCGCGGAGCGACCGGAGCCCTTTCTTCTCCCCGATAGCAAAAAGCCTAACATCTTGCGGGATCTGCCGAAGATTTTCGGAGGGCGGTTGGGACGCTTTCTTTCCCCGAAGCCGAAAATCGTAAAAAAGAACTGCATCGGGTGCGGGGAGTGTGCCTCCCTTTGTCCCCAAAAGACCATTGAGATCAAAAACAGAAAAGCCGTCATTCACCCGAAAAAGTGCATCCGTTGCTGGTGCTGTCAGGAGATGTGCCCCAAAAAAGCCGTCAAGACAAGCGCCTTCGGGCTTTTAAGGTGGATGTAAAAGGAGCAGTATGGAAGAGCTCACCCTCTCCGCTTACGCCAAGATCAACCTGACCCTTTCCATTACGGGAAAGCGCGCGGACTCCTACCACACATTGGAGAGCGTAATGCAGGAGATCTCCCTGGCAGACACCCTTCATCTGAAAAAAATCCCCCAAGGGATTCTCATTGACTGTGACCGTCCCGGAATCCCCTGTGACGAAAAGAATCTTTGCCACAAGGCCGCGAGGGCCTATTTCGAGTCCTCGGGGGTCTGCGGCGGCATGCATATCACCCTGAAAAAGTGCATCCCCGACGGCGCGGGAATGGGCGGCGGCTCCTCCGACGCGGCCGCCGTTTTAAGGGGGCTTTCGGTGCTTTACCCCGCCGAGATCTCCCTTCCCGAGATCGCCGTAAAAATCGGTGCGGACGTGCCCTT
>JAFVYT010000111.1 GCA_017508505.1 Clostridia bacterium | reverse complement strand
TGGAACTTTTGCTCTTGCCTTGCCCACTTAAAACCGTCATTTTTTGCACAAAAACATGCATTGGCTTAAGTTTGGCTTATGGCTTACGATTTTAGCGGTTCAAAACCTCGAAAAACACAGTATTTATGCGGTTTTTCTCAGTCCAAAGGTTTCATTGTGGGGAAAAGGAGGACGTCGCGGATGGAGGCGGAATCGGTGAGGAGCATGACGAGGCGGTCGATGCCGAAGCCGAGGCCACCCGTGGGGGGCATACCGTATTCCATCGCGGTGACGTAGTCGTAGTCCACCTCTGCGCGGGTATCGGGCTCTGCGGCGCGCTTGGCGGCAACCTGCGTTTCGAAGCGCTCCTTCTGATCGATGGGATCGTTGAGCTCGGAGAAGGCATTGCCGAATTCCGTTGCGTTGATGAAGTACTCGAAGCGCTCGGTAAAGCGAGGATCGGTGGGCTTCTTCTTGGCAAGGGGGCTATTCTCCACGGGATAGTCGTAAATGAAGGTAGGCTGGATAAGCTTTTCTTCCACGTAGGCATCGAAGAACTCAATGAGCACGGTGCCGCAGGTGGCATTGGCAGGAACCTCCACGTGATGCGCCTTGGCACAGGCACGGGCTTCCTCGTCACTCTTCCAATCGTGATAATCCACGCCGGCATACTTTTTGACGGCTTCCACCATAGTCATTCTTTCCCAGTGACCCATATCGATCTCTTTGCCCTGATAGAAAATGACAAGGCTGCCGCAGATCTTCTCTGCAAGGCCCTTGTAAAGCTCCTCGACCAGATCCATCATTCCGTAATAATCGGTGAAGGCCTGATACAGCTCAACGGTGGTAAACTCGGGATTGTGCTTGGTATCCATACCCTCGTTACGGAAGATACGGCCGACCTCGTAGACACGGTGCATACCGCCGACGATGAGACGCTTCAGATAAAGCTCGGTCTCGATGCGGAGGTACATATCCATATCCAAGGTATTGTGATGGGTGGCAAAGCTTCTGGCGGCTGCGCCGATCTCCAAGGGAACGAGAATGGGGGTGTCCACCTCCAAAAAGCCCTTGCTGTCAAGGTAGGCACGAACCTCCTTCAGGATGGCGGAGCGCTTATAGAACACGTCCTTGACCTCAGGATTGACGATGAGGTCGACGTACCTCTGGCGGTAGCGCATATCCGTATCCTTCAGCCCGTGGAACTTCTCGGGCAGGGGAATCAAGGATTTGGAAAGAAGGGTGATCTTCTTACAATGGACGGAGACCTCGCCGGTGCGGGTGGTGAACACAAAGCCCTCCACGCCGATGATATCACCGATGTCCCACTTTTTGAAGGCGGCGTAATCCTCTTCTCCCATGTCGTCGCGCTTGACGTAAAGCTGGATGTTGCCCTTTTCGTCAGCAAGGTTGCAGAAGGATGCCTTACCCATAATACGGCGGCTGAGCATTCTGCCCGCAATCTTCACTTCCCTTTCCTCTCCCTCGACGTAGGACTCCTTAATCTCGGCAGAGTAGGCGTTAAAGTCAAATTTTGTGATCTCGTAAGGGTTTTTGCCCTGACTTTGCAATTCGAACAGCTTCTCGCGGCGGACGGCCACCTGTTCGCTGAAGTTTTCTTCCTGTTGATTCTGAACGTTCTGATCCATTGTACTATTCCTCTGAAACGATATTCTTACAAGATCTCAAGGATCTTCATTTTAACGCTGCCGCCGGGGGTTTCCGCTACGGCCTCTTCCTCTACCTTTTTCCCAAGAAGGGCTTTGCCGATGGGAGATTCGTCGCTGATCTTATTCTCCATAGGATCGGACTCGGTAGAGCCGACGATGGTATATACGACCTCCTCCTCAAAATCGAGGTCATAGACCTTGACAGAGCAGCCTACGGTGATCTTGTTCTTTTTGCCGGAGGACTTGATGATCTCGATGTTTTCGAGGGTGTCCTCAAGCTCTGCGATGTGGCGCTCCACCTCTGCCTGCTCGTTCTTTGCCTCGTCGTATTCACTATTCTCGGAAAGGTCGCCGAAGGCCTTTGCCTGCTTGAGTGCTTCGGCTACCTCCTTGCGCTTGACCAATTTCAAATAGTCCAATTCGTCCTTGAGTTTCTGAAGACCTTCTTCGGTCACAAAAGTGGGTTTGGATGCCATATCGTATACTCCTCTTTTTTATATATTCATATTATTGTATCAATAAATAATGACGCTTATTCCCTACCCGGGCGCTTATCCGGGGTAGTTGATATATTTCATAGGGTCGGTGCGGATGGAGGTGCCGTTTGCACCCACGGGGGCATAGATGACAAGATGGAGGTGGGGGCCGGTGGACTGACCGGTAGAGCCGATCTTACCGACCTGCTGGCCGATGGAGACCTTCTGTCCCATGGAAACGCTGAAGGAATCCAAATGGGCGTAATAGGAGAGGTATCCGCCGCCATGGTCAACCACCACGAGATTTCCCCAATCCCAATAGGAGCCGACACGCACCACGGTGCCCGAGGCAATGGCGACTGCGGGGATCTTACCATTGTTGACCCAGCCTCCGACGGCGATGTCAAGGCCGGAGTGGCCGGAGTGGAAATACTGAGAAATATAGCCGGGAGAGGTGGTGGGAAGGGGCCAGATAAAGCCGGTGGGGCCGGGCTTATTGGCGGACTGAGCGGCGATCTGCTTGTTGATCTCGTCCAGCTCCTCCTCGGTTTTCTTTTTTGCGGCAGCGATGATATTCAGCGCCTTTTGTGCCTCGTCCTCCTTCGACTCAAGCTCGGCAAGGAGAGCGTCTGCCTCTGCCTTCTTTTCGGTCAGGGTAGCGACGAGGGCCTCATACTCTGCCTTCTTATCCTCGCAGGCCTTGACGGCGTTGTCAATTTCCTCCTTGGCCTTTTCCACAGCGGCGCGGTCTGCAATGAGGCTATCGATGATGGCCTTATCGTAATCCAGCATATCCTGCACCACCTCCGTACGGGAGATGATATCGGAAAGGTCCGAGGAGCCCAAAAGGAAGTCGATATAGCTCATATTGCCGCTTTCCTGAGCGAAGACAAGGCGCTCCTTGAACAGCTCGAAGTTCTTGTCGATGCGGGCGTTCAGCTCGTCGATCTCCTCCTCCTTCTTTGCGGCGAGAGCATTGTACTCGGAAATGAGGCTTACGACGGTATTGAGCTGATCCTGGCAGGAGTTCATCTCATCGTAAAGCAGCTCGATGACGCGGAGCTGGTTGTCCCGCTCCTTTTTGGCCTCCTCAAGAAGGGCAGCCAAGCGCTTTTGCTCCTCCTTTTGGGAGGCGAGCTGATTGGTCAATTCATTCTTCTGCTGATTGAGATTGGCTGCGCCCGCTCCGGTAAAGAAGGTACAGCTTGAAAAAAGAATCACAAGACAGAGGGTCAGAGCGACCCATTTTTTACTTCTTTTCACTTTCAATCTCCTTTTTTATCATCGTTACGGTCAGTTCCAAAGAGCAGCAATGGCCGCTTTGATCTGAGGATCCTCCGTTTTGTCCAAAACGTAAATATTTTCTTGATCCGCGTGGCTCTCCACGTCAGGCACCAAGCCGACTCCCTCGTAGCTGTCGGAGACGGGAGGGGCATAGCTTGAGTTGGTCAGGATAAGAGCACCGCCATCATCCAGCTCCACGACGGTCTGGAGACAGGCCTTACCATAGGTGGTCTCACCTACCAGAACGGCGCTGTTATAGTCCCGCATTGCGGCGGCGAACAGCTCAGGTGCGCCACAGGTGGCGGAATTCATCAAAATGGTAATGGGCAGGCTGATTTCCCCGGGGGTTCCGATGCGCTCCGCTGTATTCCCCTCCCGATCCGTTTCCCGAAACAGAACCAAATCGGAAAGGAAACGGTCAAGCATCGCCGCAACGGAGTCGAGACTGTCGCCCGATGCGTTGCGCAGGTCGAAAAGGATGCAGGAAACCTCAGAGGAGGTCACAAAATCAATGGCCGAGCCGAAATCCTCAGCGGTAGCCTCGTTGATCTCAAAAATCTGAATATAGCCGACCTTTTCGGGCAGGATCTCATAGGAGACCGTAGCCTCCCGAACCTCCCGACGGGTCACATTAAAGTCAAGTCGCAGCTTCTGTGCGGCAACGGTGCGCTCCACGGTGACGGGTACGGTGGTACCGGCCTCGCCGGAGAGGGCGGCAACGGCATTATAAAAGCCAAGCTCCGCGACGTTTTGCCCGTTGACCCGAAGAAGCACGTCCCCCTTGCGAAGGCCGCTCTGCTCTGCGGGAGATGCGGGAAATACAGAATAGATGACCACCTCCCCCGATTTTTCATCGTGAGCAAAGCGGGCACCGACCCCAACGCCGATCCGATCCTGATCCGCAAGGAAATTACGATACTCCTCACGGGTCAAGTACTTGGAATAACGGTCGGAAAGAGAGGAAAGATAGCCACGGACGAGTCCTTCCTCCAGGGCGTTTTCATCCACCACGCCATTGAAATTTTCACGAACAAGCTGGTCGACCCCCACAAGATCGGAAAAATCCGACTGCTTTTGGGTCAGGACGTCCACCTTGGACTGATATTCCTTTTCCACGGACGTGTAGGTAATCTGAAAGGTTAAGAGAACCGCAAAAAGAATCAGAACCAAAGACGTGGAAACCGAAATCTTCTTTTTCAAAACTTACCTCCCAAAACGGGACTTTATTATGCTTTGTTATATTTACGCAGAGACAGAAGGCTTCCCACTACACCGAGACCCACGCCG
>JAFVYT010000110.1 GCA_017508505.1 Clostridia bacterium | reverse complement strand
GACTCGCCGTAGCCGTTGGAATCGTGAAAGGGCTCGGAGAAATGCTTGGCCACCAAAAGAGCAAAGTTGGTGTTCTCCGTCTGCCTTGCGGGGTCCTCGTAGCTGTGACCGTTGACGGTGATGATGCCGTCCGTATTCTCGTTGACCACGGACCCCTTGGGGTTCATACAGAAGGTACGCACCTTATCCCCGTATTCCTTGGTGCGGTAGACGATCTTACTCTCGTAAAGCTCGTCGGTCAGATGAGAAAAGACAGATGCGGGCAATTCCACCCGAACCCCGATGTCCACGCGGTTGGATTTGGTGGGGATCTTCAGCTCCTCGCAGACCCGCTCCATCCACTTGCTGCCGATGCGCCCGACGGAAATGACGCACCTCTCACAGAGGTAGCTTGCGTCCTTCGTGAAAACCTCGTACCCGCCCTCAGCGACGGCGACTCGCTCCACGGCCGTGTCGAAAAAGAACTCCACCTTCTCCTTCAGGTCGCGGTAGAGATTTTCCAGCACCACGTAATTGATATCGGTGCCCAGATGGCGCACGGAGGCGTCCAAAAGATGCAGGTCGTGACGGATGCATTCCTTTTTAAACTTTGACCCGGCAGTCGTATAGAGCTTCGTGCCCTCACCGCCGTAACGCAGATTGATCTCGTCCACGTAGCGCATCAATTCCAGCGCACGGGTCTTTCCCACGTACTCGTGAAGGGTGCCGCCAAAGTCGTTGGTGATGTTATATTTGCCGTCGGAGAAGGCCCCCGCACCGCCGAAGCCGCTCATAATGGAGCAGCTCTTGCAGCCGATACAGCTCTTGACCCGTTCCCCGTCGATGGGGCAATGTCTCTTTTCCAGAGCGTGTCCCGCCTCGAACACGGCAATCTTCAAGGACGGATCCCGAGAGACCAGCTCATAGGCGGAAAAGATGCCGCCGGGGCCTGCCCCGATGATGATCACGTCGTATTTCATACTGTTTTCTCCTTTGATTGATCTATGCTCCCGCACCGCCGCCTTCGCAGGTCAACGGGGGAACCAAGCTATTATATCACACCCAAGGCAACAAATCAACCGAAGAAGGAGATTTTCCTTTTCACCCCAAAAGAAAAAGGGATAAACGCCCCATCTCTTGAAATCCTTAGACAAAAATGAAAAAAAGAAGTGGAAAAAAAGGAAGAATATTGTCGATTATTTTGTTGACAAGCGGGCTTTATTCGTGATAGGATATAGGTGTGATTTTTTGTATTTTGGAGTCTCTTTATGAAAGCATTGGAAGAAAAGATCCTGCGGGAGGGCAAGGTGCTTCCCGGCGACATTCTGAACGTATCCTGCTTTTTGAACCACCGCCTGGACGTAGATTTTCTGATGGAAATGGGGCGTGAGATCGCCCGCCTTTTCGAGAAGGAGAACGTCAACAAGATCCTGACGGTGGAAAGCTCCGGCATCGCCATTGCCATGGGAGCCGCCGCGGCAATGCACGTGCCCGTGGTCTTTGCAAAAAAGCACAAATCCGGCAACCTTTCCGGTGAAATGTATCAGACCGTGGTGCATTCCTACACCCACGGAGTGGACTACACCATCGTGGTGCAAAGGGACTACCTCGGCAAGGACGACAGAGTTCTGATCGTGGACGATTTCCTTGCCAACGGCAAGGCCTTAAACGGCCTCATCGACATCGTCGGGCAGGCAGGGGCTGAGCTGGCCGGCTGTACCTGCGCCATTGAAAAGGGCTTCCAAGGGGGCGGCGACGCCCTGCGGGCAGAGGGCATCCGCGTGGAGAGCCTCGCCATTGTCGAGACCATGAGTGACGATTCACTCACCTTCCGCAGTATGTAATGAAAATTTACATAAAAAATTAAAAAAAGAGGAGCATTAGACATGAAAAAGTTACTCGCAGCACTTCTCGCGGTTGTAATGCTGTTTAGCCTTGCAGCCTGCGGCGCGGAAGAAAACAAAACCGGTGAAGCCGCTTCTGATCTGAAGGTCGGTTTTATTTTCCTCCACGACGAGCAGTCCACCTACGACAAGAACTTCATGGATGCAGCCAAGGCTGCCTGTGAGGAGATGGGCGTAGAGTATGCTCAGAAGACCCAGATCCCCGAATCCAAGGATTGCTACGATGCCGCCGTTGAGCTCATTGAGGTTGACGGATGCGACATCATCTTTGCCGACTCCTTCGGTCACGAGTCCTTCCTGATCGACGCCGCAAAGAAGTATCCCGACGTTCAGTTCTGCCACGCAACCGGTACCCAGGCTCACACCGCCGAGGTTCCCAACTTCCACAACGCATTTGCTTCCATCTATGAAGGCAGATACCTT
>JAFVYT010000109.1 GCA_017508505.1 Clostridia bacterium | reverse complement strand
GGTGATGACCCCTCTGACCTTCCCGGGAAAGGAGCGCCTTTTCTGCGTGGTGGCAAAGGACTGCGACGGTCTTTCCACCCCCGAAATCTACCGTGCCTTTGATGAGGGGTGTGCAATGGATGCCCCCTCCTCCGGGGATGCCGTGATCCGAGCCCTTTCGGTGGGCGATCATAAGACCTTCTTTTCCCTGATGAAAAACAGTCTGGAGTCCCCTGCCATTGCCCTTTGCCCCGACGTGGCCCGTGTCAAGGCCCGCATCCTTTCTCTCGGAGCGGAGTGTGCCATGATGACCGGCTCCGGCAGCGCGGTCTTCGGGCTGTTTGCGGATGAAAAAACGGCAAGGAGTGCCGCTGAAACCCTGAAGAAGGAATGCCGAGAGGCTCATTTTTGTACCCTTCTCTGATTAAAAAAAGGAAAAACGCTTCATAATAGCTTTGCAATTTCGTTGCAAGGCTATTTTTTTCGAAAGGATACATAGAAATGATGAAAAAGGAAGCTGTTTTCACCTGCATACTTTGGGGGCTCGCCCTGCTTTTGCTCTTTGCCGTCAGTCCTGCGGCAAACGCCGAAAACCTGTACGATTCGGTGATTCGCATTCACGTTTTGGCCAACTCCGACTCTCCCGAGGATCAGGAGACCAAGCTTTTCGTGCGGGATCGGCTGTTGGCCTATGCCCAAAAGCATCTTACGGCCAAAAGCCTTAGGGAGGCCAAGGAGGAGGTAACGGCCAAAATTCCCGAAATGGAGCGGGAGGCGGAGACGTGTCTTCGGGAGCAGGGCGTCGAAATGCCCGTTTCCATCACCTTAACGGAGGAATACTACCCCACACGGGTCTACGATACCCTCTCCCTTCCTGCGGGAAGATACCTGTCTCTGCGGGTGCTCATCGGCAAGGCCGAGGGGCAAAACTGGTGGTGCATCCTCTTTCCTCCCCTCTGTCTTTCCTCCTCCGCAAAGGCAGAGGATGCCTTGGCAGAGGTGGGAATGGAGGAGGAAAACGTCAAAACCGTAGTGCAGGACGGCACAAGGTACGAATTGAGATTCCGCATTTTGGAACTCCTGGAAGAAACAAAAGAAAAAATCAGACGCCTTTTTTCTTAAAACACCTTTTCATTTTTACTGTGAAATGGTATACTGAAAAAAAGTATACGAAAAGGCGGACAGTATGAAAAACGAAACCAAGACCCGTAGCACGGCCGGAAGAAGGGTGCTTCTTTCCCGCTTGGCCGTCGGGCTCCTTTCCCTTTTTCTCGGGGTCCTTCTGATCCTGTGGGATATGGGCGTGGTGGAGCTTCCCTTTTTGGTTCGTCGGAGCCGTCGGGAAAGCCCGACCCTGACGGAGGAGCAAAAAAGCGAAGCCGCGAGCGAGGAGGTTCTGTATTTTGATCGGGACGGCTATGCCGCTCAGTGTCTTGCCAATCTCTATCCGTATCCGATGTTGGAGGACGGGAGGGACAAGCTCACCGCAGCCCCCTTTGACCGCGAGACTGCGTCTCTGGTCCGAACCCGCATCTCTGCCAAGGACTACGAATGCATTATGGGCTTTCTCCTCTCCTCCGACGGAGTCATTTACCGCGGAAGTGACCTTGCCCGCATCCCAAACAGCCAAAATTTCCGTTTGACCTGCTGGCGGGACAGCAACGGTAAAGCCGTATTTCAGAATCGGGAGAGCCGAATCTACCACGTTTTGAATTCCGATACGCTGGAGTTTGAGCCCATCCTCTTCCACTCCGGGGAGCGACCCTTCGACGTGCCGATGCCTGCGGACTACCTTGCAGGGGAAGAGGGGCGCGAGCGCTTCTTTGAAAACGAGCTGTTTGGCTATCGGGTCACCTATCAGGAGGGACGCAGAGACAAGACCGTTACGGTCGAGGCACAGTACCCCACCGCCTTCCCCTATTCCGAGGGAATCGCCGTTATGGCAGACGGGGACGGACGCGTCACCCTGCGGAATGAAAAGGGTGAGGTGATCCCGATGGAGAAAAGCCTGATCCTCCCCGAAAAAAAAGGCTATGAGGCGCTCGGCTTTCACGGCTTTGACCACGGC
>JAFVYT010000108.1 GCA_017508505.1 Clostridia bacterium | reverse complement strand
TAAGATCGTCCTTTGCGAAAAGGGGGTCGGCCCTGCGGCTTTGGAACGTCTTTTGAAGGCAGGCGCACGGGGATATATCACCTATAGCGGCAACCTGCTTTACGAGGACAGGGACGTTATGCCGAAGGAATACCGCTTCGACGGTGTCGCTCCGCTTCCCGCCGTCCACGTCCACACCGCCGACGCCTTTGCCCTTGCCAAAAAAGAAGGGAGCGAGGTCGAGATCGTTTTGGAGCAAAGCGCCACCCTCTCTTCCTCTCATAATCTGATTCTGGATCTGGAGGGAGAGGTGGATGAGACCGTGGTGGTCTGTGCCCATTACGATTCCACCCCCTTCTCCCACGGAGCCTACGACAATCTTTCCGGTGCCATCGGCCTTCTTTCTCTGGCAGAGCACTTTTCCTGCGTCCCCCATCGCCGCCGTCTCAGGCTTCTTTGGTGCGGCAGTGAGGAGAAGGGGCTACTCGGCTCCGGGGAATATGCGAGGGTGCACCCTCGGGATAACGAAAGGACCGTTCTGAATATCAATCTGGATATGCTCGGCTCCGTGCTTGGTGACTTCGTTGCCTTCTCCTGCGCCAATGAGGAAATGAGGGGATATCTGGAATCCTTTCTGCGCCGTCACCGCTTCCCGGGCTCGACCCGCCTTGCCATCCGCTCCAGCGATTCCAATACCTTCGTCCACCACGGCATCCCCGCCGTTTCCTTTGCCCGTTACGCTCCGAATTTCTCCTATCCCGTCCATACCCGCTACGATACGGCGCAGGTGGTCTCTGCTCCACGCCTTTTAAAGGATATGGATCTGATCGCCGCCTTTACCGAGACCGTGTTGAATTCCGATCCCGTTCCTCTTTTTATTTGCGATGAGATCAAGAGTGAGGTGGAGGCGTATATGAAGTGCCGACCTCGCGCCGTCCCCGAAAGGAGCCTATGATGTATAATCCAAATTCTCTCGATACTCTCGCCGCCGCTCTCGCCAAGGCCATCGGAGCGGATGTGCCGAATCGGTCTGCCGCCCCGAGCGCCGCGCTCCGGCAATACGTGGAGGACGCCTTTTGCGGCCAAGGTGCCGATCGTATCCTGATGTACAATCCCGACGCCATCGCCCAGTGGATCTATGAAAAATACCGCGACCGCTTTGCCCCCATCCTGGCAAAGCCCCATTTGGAATTGCCCTTTCGGACGGTGATGCCCTCGGTTACCCCCGTTTGCTTCGGGACGATGTATACGGGAGCTCAGCCCGAGGTGCACGGCATCCGTTCCTATGCAAAGCCCGTCATTGCCATCGACAGCCTTTTCGATGCCCTGATCCGCGCCGAAAAACGGCCTGCCATCGTCTCCACGGCAGGGGACAGCATGTCCAAGATCTTTCTGGAGCGTAAGATGGACTATTTCATCTACGAAACACCCGAGGAGGTCAATGAAAAAGCCCTTTCTCTCATTCGGGAGGATCGGTACGACCTGATCTGTATCTACAACGGCAACTACGACTATAAAATGCACAAATTCGGCCCCGAGTCCAAGGAGGCCATGGAGGCCCTCGATCACAATATCCACTCCTACCTTGCCTTTTCCGAGGCGGTGGAGGAATGCTGGAGGGGACACAATACGCTCCTTGGCTTTGCCATGGATCACGGTTGCCACGAGGTGAACGAGGACTCCGGTACCCACGGTCTTGATATGGAGGAGGATCTCAACATCGTCCATCTCTACCGTGCCATTCCGAAGGAAGCGTGAGAGCGCTTCCTTTTTTTGTATTATCTATTGACCGAATTTGTCTGAATATGGTAAAATGAGAAAAAGGGAACATTCTCGACAGAAAGGAGCACAAAATGAAACGGTATTGGCTTTTGATTTCCGCCGTTCTTTGTCTTACTCTCACCCTCTCCGCCTGCACCTCTGGGGCGAATTTTGAAGAAACGGAAGAGGAGAGGGAGCCCGTCTCGACCCCGGAGGAGGAGAAGCCCTTCGTCCCTCAAACGGCACGGGAGCTGTGGGATAAGATCGACGGGACGATGGAGGATACCGAATCCTACCGAATGGTTCAGACCCTTTCCTTCACCGCCGATGCCTACGGGCATCAGGTGGAGCTCAGCGGCACCGCCACGGGCTATCTGGGAAAGGATTGGAGCTATCGTATCATCGAGAATCACTATGCCGTCGAGGAGCTCTCCATTCTGCAGGACGCCACCCAGATCGAGGCGTATTTGGACGGGGTTGCCTACTTCGCACAGAAGGATGACTTCTACGACCAAAAGCTCTGCTCCGAGATGCCCTTTGAGGAGTTCCAAAGCCGCGTGGATCCTCCGGATCCCGCCGACGAAGCGGACCTTGCGGACTGCACCAACGCAGACTTTTCTCAAAACGAGGACGGCACCTGGACGCTCCATTTCTCCGGCTATACCAAAAGGACTCTCAATCTGCTTCTGGAAAGTCTTGATATGGAGGAAACCTTTGGTGTCGACGTGGAGGATCTTTCGGTTGACGTGGTTGCCAATGGGGATTTCACCGTGAAAACCATAAAGATGGATCTGCACTTCGCCTCCGCAGGCTCCACCACCGAAAGCAGCTATACCACCCTTGCCACCTATTCCGAATATGGCACCGCCGCCTTTCCCGAAAACGAGCTGAAGAAGGAGGAATACACTTCCGTAGACGACGCTCTGTTCCCCACGGAGCTGGAGAAGGCCATCGTCGAGCTCCAGGATGCCGTCAAGGCAGAGCTCGAGGTGACGTCTGTCACGACCCTTGAAAGCCAAGGGGAAAAGGAGAGCCTTGAGGAGCGGAGCTTTGTTTCCTACGGCGTGAAAAACAACCGCTTCTACCACGATTTTACCTTGGAGTCAGACGACGAAAAGCAAGTAGTCGTTGCCTATGAGAACGGTGTTGTCTCCTACAAGTTTGACGGAGAAGAGGAGAGCTTTCCTTCCTCCGACGAGGCGGAAAAGGAACGCATTTGCAACGTCATCGACACGGGTCGATTCTTCTCCGGTGCCGTTACCGCTGTGGAAAAGAAGGCCGACGGCTCCTACCACCTGAAGTGTGAAAAGGTCAATCCCTCGGATTTCGAGGATTATTTTGAGTCCTTGGGACTGGAGCCGGTTGCGGTTTCCGCGGAGTTCTTCGCCGAAATGAAGGACGGCGCTGTCTCCTCGATTCACTCCATGGTCAACTGTATGGGCAGCTACAGCTACGGCGGCAAGACGGAAAACGTTGTGATCACGTTGGAGATCGAGCTTTCCGTAAAGACTCTGGAGGCCACGCAGGATTCCGCCAGCGTCGCATAAGTAAAAAAACAGACCTCGACTCGAGGTCTGTTTTCTTCATCCCTTTTTCTTGGTCCATTTCTTTTTCCAATAGGATCCGCAGGCGATCCCCTCCGCCAACAGACAAAGGGGCAAGGCGGCGAAAAAGTCCAGCGCGGAGTGCTGCTTGATGAAAACGGTGGAAAGACAAACCAAAGCGCAGAACAGGCAGATCAGGGCTTTGGTCAGCCGTCCGACCCTTTTTTCCTTGAGCCAAACCGAGCCGATGCCGATGGAGTAAGCACAGTGCAAGGAGGGACAGACCCCCGTGTTGGTGTCAAGGGAGTACAAAAGCCCAACCAGATCCGAAAACACGTTGTCTCGCGGAAAAACGTCGGGGCGAAGCTCCTGACGGCTCGGAAAGAGGATGTAGACCGCCATCGCCACAAATTGGGTCACCATAATAAAGATTTGCAGCCGCTTGAAGTTCTCTACGTTATAAAGGAGAAAGTAAAGCAGGGACGCCACGATGAGCAGGTACCACCCTACGTAGGGAATCAC
>JAFVYT010000107.1 GCA_017508505.1 Clostridia bacterium | reverse complement strand
TGCTTTTTGGTTACCCGAAGGCGTACAAAGGTACGTCGAGTGGCGAAGTTTGTTCGTAGCAAAAAATGCGTTTTTTTATTATTTTTATCAAAAAACGGGATTCTTCGGACGTTTTATTCCAAAGAATCCCTTTTGTTTTATAGGAATAGGCGGTCTGCGCTTTTTTTACATCCCCTTTTTGCTTCCTTTTTTTACAGACCTACGCTGTCCAGTGTTTCGCGCAGGACGCGGGCGCTGTTCTGCAGAGCCTTCAATTCCTCGGGCAAAAGGGGAGGATCCACCTCACGCAGGATGCCCTTGGGACCCAGAACGCAGGGCAGGGAGAGGCAAACGTCCTCCTTGATGCCGTAGCGGTTGTGTGCCAGGGTGGATACTGTCAGAACGGAGTCGTTGCTGGAGAAGACGGATTTTGCGATGATGGAAACGCAGGTGGACACCGCATAGAAGGTGGCACCCTTTCTCTTGATGATCTCGCCACCGGCGTCTCTGACGTCCTTTTCCACTCCCCGCAGGAATACGTCGGTCTGCTCGTCGGTGTAGTGCTTGATGGAGCGGCAGTACTCGCGGAAGTTCATACCGATGATGCTGGTCACGCTCCAGGGGAAGGCGGAGGAGTCACCGTGCTCACCGAATACGTACGCGTGAATGTTCTTTGCGGAAACGGAAAGGCGCTGAGACACGAGAGAGCGGAGACGGGAGGTGTCCAGCATGGTGCCGCTGCCGATGACCTGAGAGGCGGGCAGACCCGAGTACTTAATGAAGGCGTAGGTCAAAACGTCAACGGGGTTGCTGACGATGACGTATACGGCGTTGGGACAGTAGGAGGCGATCTTTGGTGCGATCTCTGCGATCAGTTGGGTGTTGATGCTGGCCAGCTCCAGACGGCTCTGACCGGGCTTTCTGCCGATACCGGAGGTGATGATGACCATGTCGGACCCTGCGGCGTCGTTGTAGTCCCCCGCATAAATGTTCAAAGGGGTGGAGAAGGGGGCGCCCTGAATGATGTCCATGGCCTCGCCCTCGGCCTTGGCACGGTTGATATCGATGAGTACGATTTCGGAGGCAAGGCTGGCCTGCGTCAGCGTGTATGCAACGGTGGCACCTACGTTGCCTGCACCCAAAATGGTGATTTTCTTGCTCATAGGGAAAAATCCTTTCTTGTGTTGAACTTGATTCTCTTATTTTAGATGAAAACGGGAAAAAAATCAAGACTTGCATAAATGTGGATTTTGTATGCCGACATTTGCTTTTCGTTATGACCCTTCGTCCGCTTTTGACAAAAAAGGCTTCGCCCTTGGGGTACAATGCATTCGGGAGGCTGCTATGAAAGAGATTTTGTATCTGGACGTTTATTTTCTGATCAATGGGGTGATGGATCTGGTGTCTTTGATGCTTGCGGGGCTGATCGCCTCGGAGCGCGGGAGAGGGTGGAGGCTTGTTACGGCCGCCCTTTTTGGGAGCGGTGCCTCCCTTGTGCTGCTTGTCATATCTCCACCGCCGTTCCTGACCCTTCTTTTCGGCTTTTTGACCTTTCCCGTTATGATTCTGATTGCCTACGGACTTCGCTCCGTCAAGCGGCTTTTCTTCATTTCGCTCTTTGCTTTTCTTTCCGCGCTCTTTCTCGGGGGTGCGTTGGAGTCCGTTTCTTATTATACGCACCGCTCGGGAAACGCGACCCTTTTCGTCTTTCTGGCGGTGATTCTCTTTGCCTTCGGGGCCTTCGTGATCTGGGGCAAGGGGCTGAGAAGGAAGATGGAGTCCTCGGTGATCTCCCTTTCCATCGTTCATCGGGAAAAGGAGGCGCAGCTTTTCGGTCTTTTGGACAGCGGCTCCTTTTTAAAGGAGCCCACCAGCGGCGCCCCCGTGATTCTGTTGAAGGCGGAGTATG
>JAFVYT010000106.1 GCA_017508505.1 Clostridia bacterium | reverse complement strand
GGTGGCAATGCGGGAAAAGAAGAAGAAGGCGGAGCGGGAAAGCTGCCCCGTCACCTCCGAAAAGCGCACGGGCACAAGGCGCACCCCCAGACGCAGGATCACGTGGAGATAGGCAAGAATCAGAGAAACGCCGTTGGCGATGATATTGAGAGTCGGCACCACCCACACGTCCTCGGGTCCCTTCAGGAACAGAAAGACCGTGAAGGTGAAAAACACCTTAATCAGAACGGTGCGCACGGTAATGGCACTCATCCGCTCCAGACCCCGATACAGAAAATCCGGCATCATGGAGTTCAAAAAGGAGGCCACGAAGGTCAGAAGAAGCACCGTTTTCTTCTGCTCCCAGGCGGGAATCGCGTGGCAAAGGGCAAAGAGCAGCAGAAAGGACAGGGCAGACAGCAAGAGCTTTGCCGCCGTCACGGAGCTCAGGATCCCCGACAGAGCCGCCTTGTCCCCACGCTTCTTGGAGACCTCCTCCGTCGCCGAGAGCAAAAAGCCGAAGTCGATGATCAGCTGAAAGTAAATGACGATGGAGGCCGACGCCTCCAGAAAGCCGCCGAAGACCTCCGCTCCCAGAACGCGGGTCTGATAGGGTGCCACCGCAAGAGCGAGAACGTAGGTGGAAAACTGCAGGATATACAGCATCACCGTATTCTTCAAAAGGGTGCCCCGCTTGCTTTGAAGCATTTCTTTAACAGAACGCAATTCAGACCTCTCTTTCCTTGATACGAAACAGAACCCGAAGCAATCGGTACTGCCTCCACCCCAAAAGAACAAAGGCCAGGCGCTTCGGCGCGGAAAGGGTGGAAAGATAGGGATTTTTCTTAAAATCGGGAAAGGCCGTTTCGGTGTAGCGGGCAAATTCCTTCAGCAAGGGGTGCTTCGGGTCACAGCGTAAAACGCGTACCGAGGCCGCCAGGTACAAATGCTCGATCAAAAGGCGGCAAAGCTCCCTTTCGTATTGCTCGAAGAGCCCCCTTTCCCGAAACCAGGAAAGGATGTCCTCGAAGGCGGACAGGATCTCTCCGTTCCGATCCACCGCAGAGGAATGCATAATGGAGCCGCCCCTTTGGAGATAAAAATACAATTCGTCCGAAACGGTCACGATGCGACGGGCCAGGGCAAAAAGCTTTGTGGTGGTGCGAATGTCCTCGTACCACACCCGCTCGGGAAAGAGAATCCCGTTGTCCAAAAAAAGACTTCTCCTCCACAGTCTGCCACAGGCGTTGGGGATGGAAAGCAGATACTCCGGGTGCTCCGAGAGGCAAAAGGGCGTCTCTGGGGAGACGAAGTTGGAGGAGATCGGTGTCCCATTCCCCTTTTCGTCCACCGAGCGAAGGAAAAAGGAGACCACGTCCGCGTCGGTTTCCGCCGCTATTTTTTCCAGACGGAAGACCGCCGACTCCGCCAGGGTGTCATCGCTGTCCAGAAAGAGCAGATACTCCCCCTCGGCGGCTCGGATTCCCGTGTTGCGAGCCCCGCCGAGACCGCGATTCTCCTGATGGATGACCCGCACCGAATCCGGATACTCGGCAGCGAGACGGTCGCAAAGCGCGGGAGATACCCCGTCGGTGGAGCCGTCGTCCACCAAAAGGATCTCGTAAGAGGCGGCAGGGTCTAAGGCGGAGCGCACACACGCTTCCAAATAGGCCCCTGTGTTGTACACGGGGATGATCACGCTGATCTTCAAAGCCCTACCTCCTTTACTGTTTTTGTTCTCTCGACATATTTTAAGCATTTTATCACATCATACGGGATCAGTATATCAAAACTTTGTTGTAATGTCAATTTCCGCAACAAGTTTTTTCATCTTTTCCCAAAAGAAAGACCCGAACCCGTTGACAAATTTTCCCAACCGTGCGAAAATAAGAAAAATTCGAAACGAGCTGCTCTCGTTTTCCTAAAAAGGAGCCTTTTATGAACCTGAATCTTGCTCAGATCGAGGCCGTGACCTCCGGCGCACAGCGTATCACCGAGGAGGCGGACGGCATCCACTTTTACCGCTTCAACGAGGCACAGACCGCCTTTTACGGGGACCGCTCCGCTCACGTGCCCAATACCGCAGGCGTTGCCCTGCGCTTCCGAACGGACAGCACCGCCCTGTACCTGAAGATCGGCGTGTCCAAGCTGCCGAAGGCCTCCCGCTCCTATTTTGCCGTGGACGTATTCCAAAACGGCGCCTTTTTGGGAGACATCCGCAACTTTGAGGAAACGGAGCTGATGCGCAAATACACCCTGATGCCCCTTCCCTTGGGAGAATTTGAGAAGGAATTTGCCCTTTGCGAGGGAGAAAAGGAGCTCTGCATCCATCTGCCCTGGAATCTGATCACCGTGCTGAAGGAGCTGCGCCTTGACGACGGGGCAAGCCTTGTATCTGCCAAGCGGGAGAAAAAGCTCCTCTGCTTCGGCGACTCCATCTCCCAGGGCTTCGACGCTCTGCACCCCTCCCGTCGCTACACCGCACGCGTCGCGGATTACCTCGGGATGTCGGAGTACAACCTGGCCATCGGCGGGGAAATGTTCCGCCCCACTCTGGCGGCCATCCCCACGAGCTTTACCCCCGATCGGATCACCGTGGCCTACGGCACCAACGACTGGCGGCACCGCACCGTGGAGGAATTTGACGAGAGCTGTCGCCTCTTTTACAAGAACCTTCGCGAGACCTATCCCGACACCCCCATTCTGGCCATTGCACCTCTGTGGCGCAAGATCGCCGATCAGGTCTACGAATGCGGTCCCTTTCGCAGCCTTTACGAGCGCATCAAAGCGTTCACCTCTGACCTTCCGAACGTGACCGTGGTGGACGGGTACGATCTGATTCCCCACTTTTCCGACTACTTTGCGGATCTGACCCTGCATCCCAACGGAGCGGGCTACGACCGCTACTTTGAGGGGCTTATCCCTTACTTAAAATAAGCCCGCGAAAAAAAGAAACGCATCCCGCAGGATGCGTTTCTTTTTTAATCCTTCAAAACCGAAGCATACAGCTCCTCAATGGTGGCACCGAAGACCTCCTTGTCAAAGGGCTCGGCCTGCTCCTCACTCTTTTTCTTCGCCGCGAGCAGCCACTCCGTATCCTCTGCCATGGCACGGATCCCTTGAAGGAATTCCTCCTCGTTGGTATAGGAATATCCGTTTTCGCCCTTCTCCATCACCTCGTCCAGACAAGGGTCCTGTCGGCACAAAAGGGGAAGGCCGTTGGCGGCGGCCTCGATATAGGTCAAGCCTTGGGTCTCGCTGGTGGAGCCGCTGACGAACACGTCCCCGAGCTGATAGAAATTCTGTACCTCACTCGGCTTTACCATTCCCGTAAAGATCACGCGGTCCGTCAGGCCCTTTTCCTCCACGAGCCGTTCCAGATCGCTCCTTGCGGGGCCGTCCCCCACAATGAGCAGAACGAGCTTCTCGATCTCCTCCAGAGCGTCTGCAAAATAACGGATGACCTCATCCAGATTCTTCTCGTTTCCGAGGCGGCCGAGGTTGATGAGCACCATTTGGTCATCCTCAATGCCGAGGGCGCGGCGCTTGGCCAGCCGTTCCTCGGGAGTCAGCCGCTTCTTGTGCTGCTCCAGGCTGATGCCGCTGGGCACCACACAGATCTCGTTTTCCATCCCGTACCCCAAAAGGGTGTCCTCCACCTTATGGGTGGGAACCACCACTATGCGGGCTCTCTTGAGTCGCTTTTTTGAGAGCACCTTCACCAGATACCGTCCGAGACGGGCGCTGGGAATCACGTAGGTGGCGTAGTCCTCGTACATGGTATGGTAGGTATGTAAAATGGGTGCGCCCGTTTGCTTGGAGATGCGCAGGGCGTACTGAAAGCTGAAAAATTCGCACTGGCTGTGGATCACGTCGGGTTTCCACTCGATGAGCTCACGGATGAGCTTGTGCCGATAGGAAAGAGGCATCCGCACGTTGGGATATACCCCGATGGGCATTGAACGGATGTAATACACGTTTCCGTCCCGATGGCTCTTCATCCGATCGGACAAGGTCAAAAGACGCACGTCGTGTCCTCTTCTTTGAAGCTCCTCAAAGAGATTTCTCGCGGAGGTCACCACGCCGTTGGTCGCCGTCGTATACAAGTCACTGGTGATTAGAATTTTCATAACACTCAAAGGGAAAAGAAGGGCCCTCGCAATGCGGGGCCCTTTTTTTCAATTACTTCAAAATTTTCAGATAATCCAAAACGGAAAGAACGATGCCGGCGATCACGTAGATCTCAACCAAGGCTCCCACCAAGCCGACCAGAATATTCACGATCGGAATGGCAGCCAAAATGCCGATCAGAGCACCAACCACGGCACCGACCACAACGTAGATCAGGATGTTGATGACCAAAGCAGCCACGTCGTTCTTTGCCTTAAAGGAAAAAGGGAAAACCTGCTTCAAGATATCAAGATTCATTTTTTTGAATCTCCTTTCATTGAACTTTGTCATATTTTAACACAAGGGCTCGGATTTTGCAAGAGTTTCGTATGGGTTTTGCAAAAAACCTTATTCCCCGGCCTTCTCTGCCGCCCTTTTGGCAGGCTTTGGCATTTCGTACATTTCCTCCGCCGCAAGGCGCGCCTTCGTGACGGGAACGCCCTTTTGCACAAAGCAGTAATAGAGTCGATCCTTGGAGCCGATCCCGATCATATCCCCCATCTCGTAAAAGAAGAAGTCCACGTTCAGGCTGTGAGAGCCCCAGGGGTCCTGGGTGAATACCGCACGGCCCTTGTCGTCGTACAGAGTCATCCCCTCTCGGGTGTGAACCAGCCGCCCCTCTCCCACAAGATACATGGCCTTGTGGTCGCAGATAACGCCCACGGAAACGGGCACGTCAAGGCGATACGTTCCCTCCTCCAATTCCCTCCTGACCGTTTGCCGCTCCCAGGCGTACCAATCGGGAATGTGAGAAAACTCCGTTTCTCCCTCGGTAGCCGCGAGGGTGCCGTCCTCCTTCATTTCGTAGCTTGCCCCGCAGGCACCGCAGGTCAGGGTGATCCCCTCTCCGCGCATCTATTCTCCGCGCCGCAGCGGGGACAGCGATAAAGCACCCGCTCCAGCCCCGTGGCACGGGTCCCTTCGGTGATGGCGATGCCCTTTTCCCTTTGCTCGCGGAAGTGGTCGAAGGAAAAGGCCTCGTCCAGAATTCCGTCCAGCTCCTCCACGCTCTTTTCCCGGATCTCCTCACAGGTCAAAAGGCAGGAAACGGTGGCGTTGACCTTTACCCTTCTCAGGCGAAGGCCGTTGTACAGAGGATCCCGCAGAAAGCCCCCCGCGTCGGAGCGGATGAGCACCACGGGCACCCCGAGACGCTTGAGCAAGCCTCCGAGACGGCGAGGAAGACGCGTGGCGGTGCCGTCGAAGGAATAGCCCGCCTCCGGATACATCAAAACGCTGACCTTGTCTTTTTTCAGACGGCGGATCAGGGTCATTACGAGGCTGACGTCCGTGACGAATTTCTGAGTGGGGATACAGCCGATGAGCCGCATCAGAAGGCTCTTGCCCACAAAGGCATCGGTGGTGGATACGATCTGATAGGGCTTCGGAAAGAGGATCTTCGAGGCCATCTTCAGATCCAGAAAGCTGGAATGGTTCATCAAAATCAACCACGGCCCCTCTCCCGCCTGATCCATACGGCTGCGGGTGAAAGAAAAGTGCGCCTTCATCAGGTCGGGAACGGAAAGAGCCCGCACCAAAAGGCGAAAGAGAAAGGGGGGCTTGATGGGCTTTAGGTGGGGCAGCTTGCCAAGGCTTTCGATCTCCTCCCAGGAGGACTTCTTGGTCTTGATCTTCATGGCTCGGGTCTCCCTTTGCATTCAATTTTATGTGGTTTCTTGTCTTACCATTCCTCCGGGTAGAAAAAGCGGGTGGTGGCGTATTTGCCGTCCTTTTGGTACACGGTCAGCCTCAGGCCGCCCCGCTGAGGATCCAGCGGGAAGGAGGCATAGGTCATGGGGCCGTCGTAGGCGTAGGCGGGAAGGCACTTGCCCCCGACGTAGTTGGCCGTGACTCGGTGTGCCTCGGAGAAGGTCGCGTGAATCTGACCGTCCTCGGTCCAGACGTCGTGGATCTCGGGGCCGATGGAGGCGTAGAAATGGCCCTCCTCCAGGGCACGGGTGACCGTGCGGTAGTCGAGCCTTTCCGCCTTGATCTGCACCCAGCCGCAGCAAGCGGAGTTGAAGGGGTCGGAAAACTCCACGGGATTGTGGTTGTCGTCGGCAGCCACGGGATAAAGGCGGATGCCGTGACGGGCCATGGCATTATAATGGACGGGGGTGGAATCTCCATAGCCGTGAAGGGCCGTGCTGGAATTGTAGAACTCCAAGGCATCCAGACCCCGATATTGGGACAGACGCGTAGCGTCCTCGAAGGACCAATCGGGGTGGTTATAGGTCACGAAAAAGCCCTTCTCCTTGGCAAGGGCGATGGTGCGGTTCACGCTGTCCACGTCCCACTCCCGCACGTAGTCGGGCTCGGTCTCGTCATAAAGGAGCTTGGCGCGGCTTTCCTCTTCGTTGTATTTGATGTAGAGGGTCCTGTGGTAGAAGGGCATCATCAGATTGTCCTCCTCCTTGGCAATGAGGCAAAGGTGAACCCAAGGCCTTTTCCGAAAGCTTTCCTCGGTAACGGGAGAGGGGATCTCGATCTCCATTCCGTTCAGGGGCAAAAAGCTCTCGTCCCGAAGCTCCGGATGGGCAAAGAGAACGTCGTGGTCCGTAAAGGCCACCACGGAATACCCCTGAGAGCGGTACACCTCCTTGACCTTTTCAGGACTCCATTTTCCATCGGAGATCGTGGTGTGACAGTGGAGATTGGCCTTGTAAAAATTCCCCTCGTGAGGAATGAGATAGTGTTTCATGGCTTCGCACCTCATTTCTTTGATAGGCCCATTATAAACCGAAAAAAAGGAAATGTAAACACGCAAAAAGTAACAAAAATCCGCCTCTTTTTTCTCCGTTCTCCAAATATCCCCTCCCCGCCCTTGACTTTTTGCCCCTTGTCGGCTAAACTTAAGAGAGTGAAAGAAATGAGGACGATATGAATTACGTAGTTTTGGATCTGGAATGGAATCAACCCCGCTGGGCAGGGGAAACCGTAGAAAAGCCCGTGCATCTGGTGGGCGAGATCGTGCAGATCGGCGCCGTTCTGATGGACAAGCGCTTTTCCATCAAAAAGGAGCTTCGACTGACCTGTAGCCCCAAGTTTTACCGCAAGATGCACCGCAAGGTGGCGCGGATCACGGGGCTGGACAACGAGACGGTCAAGAAGGGCATCCCCTTTCCCGAGGCCTTCCGTCAGCTCGTCAAGTTCTGCGGGAGAGATTTCGTGTTTCTGACCTGGGGTCCCGACGACATCCCCATGCTGCGGGACAACCTGATCCTCTTTTCTCTGGACGAGGATTGGATCCCCCCCTCCTACGATCTGCAGGTGCTCTTCTCCCATCAGAAGACGGGTGCCGTCCGTCAGTTCGCTCTGGAGGATGCCATCGAGATGCTGGGGGAGGAGCCCTTTCAGGCTCACGACGCCCTGTGCGACGCCAAAAGCACCGCCCTCATCTGCCGCCATCTGGATATGAAGAAGGGCCTCGAGGAGTACGCCGCCTTGGCGGGAGACATCACCGTTTACCCCATTGAGACGGGAGAGGTGCCCGTGCATTTTGCCAATCGGGGCGAGGCACTCCGGGAGCTGGAAAGCACCACCTTTCCCTGTCCCGAGTGTGAGGAGTACCTTCTGCCCGAGGGGCTGATCCCCCAAAACGCCAACAAATACCTTGCGGTGGCCGAGTGCCCCGAAGAAAAAAAGTATCTGGTACGCTTCCGTCTGTATCGGACGGTGGGAGATCGGATCGGGGCCACCCGAGAGGTCTTCGCCTGGGACGAAAACCTGGCCCTCTTTTACGAGCAGAAAAAGGAGCGTCAGGAAAAGCTCCGGGCCGCGGAACGGCAAAAGGAAAAGAGAAAGCGTGCCCGCCGCAGAGAAAAGCGGGAGGCCGAGAAGGCGCTTGCGGCAAAGGACGCGGCAGAATAATCAAAGCGTCACCGCAGGCAGTCAGACAGAGCTCTTACAAAAGAATCAAGCCCCCGAGGACCCGGGGATGTAAAAAAGCGCAGACCGCCTATTCCTATAAAACAAAAGGGATTCTTTGGAATCAAACGTCCGAAGAATCCCGTTTTTTTGATAAAAACAATAAAAAAACGCATTTTTTGCTACGAACAAACTTCGCCACTCGACGTACCTTTGTACGCCTTCGGGTAACCAAAAAGCAAGGTAAACCTTGCTTTTTGCTCAGTT
>JAFVYT010000105.1 GCA_017508505.1 Clostridia bacterium | reverse complement strand
ATCGGTCTTCTCTCCGGTGCCATTCTGGCGGGAGCGGCCTTTGGCACCGTAAAGCTTGTGGAGCAGGTCTCGGGAGAGGCATCGACTCCCGTTTCCACCGAGGAATCGGCAGGGGAGAGCAGTGCCGCGGAGCCCACGGAGGAAGCCTCCCCCGAAGCTCCCGTTCTTTCCGCTGATACGGAGGTGGTGGAGGATGGGGTCAAGTACACCGACTTTCGCATCCGCCACGATGCCTACGGAAACCCGATCCGAGAGGTCAGCGCCGCGGCCGCGGCCGAAAAAGCGGACGAGAGCGTAACGTCCCTTTCCATCCGCAATTCCGTAGAGGGATATCGGGTCACCCGCATTGAGGAGGGCTTTGGCAGAGCCTATCCCAACTTAAAGGAGCTGACCCTTTCCTGCGAGGTGGTATCGGAGTCGGCCTTTGTTGATTGTACCGGGCTTGAATCCGTGACCCTGACAAAGGGTGTGAAGCTTGTGGAGGAGCGAGCCTTTTATAATCTGAATCAGCTTTCGAATATTACCATCGACCCCTCGGTCACCCGCATCTGGGGCAATGCCTTTGACCAAACGGGCTATTATCTTAACAAGGAGAATTGGCAGGGGGATTTCTTGATTCTCGGAGATCTGCTTTTGTCGGCTACGGGTCACGTTTCCGCTACAGACTACGTCATTCCCGAGGGGATTCGTACCCTCGCCATTGATTCCTTTTCCGCAACGGGCGGCGTTTGGCTTCTGGAGAGCAGTAGTGTCAGGATCCCCTATAGCTTGGAAAACGGCCTGGAGACCAGCTCTGCCCTTTGCTACCTTTCCCTGATCCTTCCGGAGGATCATCCCGTCTATCGCTTGGAGGGGATTTGGGTGTATCGCCGCTCGGACGGCGCCCTTGCGGGAGTCCTGCCGCACCACGGCGGCGGTGAATTGCCCAAGGACGGCAGTCTAAAGAGCGTCGGAGCTTATGCCTTTTTTGCAGTGGATCCCATTTTAGGCAGAATGGAGCTTGAAATGCCCGATTCTGTCGTGACGGTGGAGGACTACGCCTTTTACGAGGGAGAATCCATTCAGCTTTCCCATCTGCCCACCTCCCTTCGCACCGTGGGCAGGGGAGCCTTTCGATTCGTAGCGTTCCTCGAGTTTGAAATTCCCCGCAGCCTCGAGACTGTGGGAGCCTATGCCTTTGAGCACTGTGGCCTTGAGGGAGAGGTTCTGATCCCCAATACCCTCCGAAATCTGGAGCGGGACGAAAACGGCGACTTTTATCCCATTTTCTTCGGAAACGATATTACCCTGAAGCTGGAAGCGGGCAATCCCGCCTTCGAGGGAATGGAGGAGGAAGAGGTCATCCGTCAGCTTTTGGGAAAATAATAAAAAAATTTGAAAAAGTAAAACCGAATCAAAACGCAAAACCACCTATTGTCAGAAGGAAGTGAAAAGCCCTTCGGCAACGGGTGGTTTTCTTTTTCAAAAAAATAAAAAAAGTTGAAAAAAGATAAAACCGAGCCAAAAGCTTATGGCACCTATTGATCAGAAGGACAAAAGCTCCCACTAAAAATGAAAAATGAAAAGAGGAAAACAAAATGAACACCACCACCACTCCCGAAAAGAACAACCCCTTCTCCGACGTCGACTCCAAGAGCATCATCGAAAAGCTTCTTCCGGTTCGCTACTTTCTCCCGTTGCTTTCCACCCTCGGTGCGATCCTCGGCTTCAGCTTCGCCTCAAGCGACGTGGTAGCGGGCATCGCCCTGATTCT
>JAFVYT010000104.1 GCA_017508505.1 Clostridia bacterium | reverse complement strand
GGGTACCGATCTTCAGACCGTAGGGGATCAGCTTCTCAATGTCCTCGGGGGTTGCCTCGGAGTGTGCTACGGTGAAGACCACGCTGGGGTTCTCCTTTTTGCAGGCGATGACGTACTCCTCAATGTTCTCTCTTTCGGGAGCCAGTGCCCAGACTCTTACATCCTTGCCGCCCTGACGGATCAGATCCATATAGTCATCGGCGTTAATGGGACCCTGCCAGGGGTTGCTCTCGCGGTCGGCACCGAACTTGGGGTTCATATAAGGGCCTTCCATATAAAAGCCGCCGAAGTTGGGCAGGTCGCCTCTCTTTACGGCCTCCTGAATGGTGATCGTATCACCGAGGAACTCCTTCTTGTTGCGGTTGAAGTACACCACGGGAAGTACGGTGGTGACACCGTGCTCCAGAATGAATTCGCCCGCTTCCTTGGGATTCTCGTAAAACCACTTTCCGCCTGCGGCGTGGGTATGAATGTCCACGAAGCCGGGACCGACGTATTTGCCCTCGGCATCGAGGAGCTCAGCACCTGCGGGGACGGTAAGCTTCTGACCGAAATCCACGATCTTCCCGTCTTCGCAAAGAAGCGTTGCATCGGGGATCAAATGGTCGTGCATAACAAGGGTTGCATTGATAATGGCAAGCATGGTTTTTTCTCCTTTACCTAGTATGAGGAAACTCTTTCCTATATTGTATTATTGAAAGGGGCATCCGTCAAGAGCAAATTTCTCATTCCTCCTCCCCGGGTATGGGGGAATCGGCAGAGGAAAAGCGATTCCTCTTGTACTCGGTCAGGGTCATTCCGTAGTAGCGCTTGAAGATGCGGCTGATGTAGTTGACGTCCGTCAAGCCCACGTGCTCTCCCGCTTGGGAAAGGGTGTAGCCGTAGCGGCGAATGAGCTCGATCATATAGGACAGCTTTCTGCGATTGATAAACTCGATCAGGGGAAGCCCCTCGCTGCTGCTGAAAATATTGGTCAGATAATTCTTGCTGACCCCCACCGCCAGAGCCACGTCACCGACGGTGAGCTTTTTGGCAATGTTCTCGGAGATATAAGCCTTTGCCCGATCGCAGTAGCGGCGGTTTCCGGGGGAAATGGTGCTGCCCACGCCCGAGGACTGAACCAGCGCCACCAATCGGTGGATCAGGGTCATAAAGTCCGCGCACTCCTCGAAATAGTTTCGATCGGAGCGGGTGGTTTTGGCACAGGCGATGGAGCGGATCAAAGAGAAGATCTCGCTGCTGCCGGGAGAGGGAGGGATCACAAGGGGGAGCGTTACGGTCTTGCCCTTGGGCGGAGAAAAGCCGTCCACTCGCTTCCACTGACCACGAATGAGAAACTCCGCAGAGGTATGACGATGCAGCTCCTCGTTCAGGGTCCGCACCGAATAGGTGGACTCGGGAGGAATCACGAAAATGCAATTCTCCTCCACCACGATCTCCTCCTCGCCGTTTTGAAGCACGACGGGGTTTTGCTCCACAAAGCCAATCTCCAGAATGCCTCCGTTTGCGGGGGCTTGTCCGTAGATGCCGTAGCCGATGTTCTTCAACTCATAGTGGTAGCCGTTGACGGCAAGGCTTTGGGAAAATGCGATCTTTTGAAATCCCAGGATTTTCAGCTCTGTATAAACACTCATAAGCATATCTCCTCACAAAGAGTATAACAAACAAATGGAACGGGGGAAATGCACAATTCAATGTAATATGGATTTTTTAACGAAATAAATCCCCGAAATTACTTTTTTGAAAATTCTATTTTTGCAGCTTTTCGGTAATATCCCTTGAATTCGAGGCCTTCAAAGAAAAACACGACCAGCATAAAACAACGAAGCCAAAGAAAAAACAACCCTGAATTTGTAAAATCATCGGGGACGGATTGCCAAAGGGCGCCGTTTCGTGCTACAATGAATGAAAAGGAGGAGAGACAATGGCAGAAAAGGTATATTTTTCCCGTGTGATCACGCCCGATCGGGCGCTGGAGCTCTATCGCAGAGTCGGAAGGAATTTGGAGGGTCGCGTTGCGATCAAGGTACATTCGGGAGAGAAGGGGAATCAGAATTTCCTGCGCCCCGAGTTTTGGGAAAAGATCGTGCGGGAGGTGGGCGGCACCGTGGTGGAGACCAATACCGCGTACCGCGGTGCGCGGCAGTTTACCGCCGATCATCTGGCGCTTCTTGCGGAGCACGGCTGGACGGAGCGCTTTGCGGTTCGTATTCTGGATGAAAAGGGAGACCGCATCCTTCCCATTCCCGACGGCAAGGTCATTCAGCAAAACTACGTGGGAGAGGCCATTGGGGAGTTTGATTCTCTTCTGGTGCTGTCCCACTTCAAGGGGCATCCCATGGGCGGCTTCGGCGGTGCGCTCAAGCAGCTCTCCATCGGGATGGCCTCCTCCTTCGGAAAGCAGTACATTCACGGGGCGGGAGACCCGAAGCTGTTTTGGGACGCGGAGCACGATTCCTTCTTGGAGTCGATGGCCGATGCGGCCCTTTCCGTGGTGCGCTTTTTCGAGGGAAGAGCGGTGTATCTGAACGTGATGAAGAATATGAGCGTGGACTGCGACTGCTGTGCCAAGGCGGAGGATCCTTGTATGAAGGACATCGGGATCCTGGCCTCGCTCGATCCCGTGGCCATCGACCGCGCCTGTCTGGATCTGGTTTACGCCGGCGACGATCCGGGGAAGGATCACCTCATCGAGCGGATCGAGAGCCGCAACGGGGTGCATACCGTGGACGCAGCCGCCGCCCTCGGGGTCGGCTCGACGGAGTACGAGCTGGTTTGCATCGATTGAAAAAATGCCCTTTGGGATCCTCTCCCAAAGGGCGTTTTTTTATCTTTTATAGCGAATGAGCTTTCCCGCGTAGACTCCCGTGAACTCCAGATCGCGGTAAACGGTTTTTCCGTTTACAATCACCCGGTCGATCCCCTCGGACTTGCGGTGGGGGTGGGTGTAGGAGGCGTGAACCTTCAGACGGTCGAGATCCAGAATCAGAAGGTCTGCGTCGTAGCCGTCCCGAATCAGGCCCTTTTGGGGAATATGAAGTCGCTCGGCGGTCAGAGAGGTCATTTTGCGGATCATTTCCTCTATGGTGAAGATCCCCTTTTCCTTTACGAAATAGTCGATGGCGTGGGGGAAGGCGGCGCTGGCACGGGGATGGCCGAAGCCCGTCCATTTGGGACTGCAGCCGTCGGTGCCGATGACGCAGTAGGGGCTCTTGGCAATTTCGATCATATCCTCGTCCCGCATGGTGCTGTAAACACCGCCTGCGACGCCTCTGTTTTCCAGAAGCAGATCGAAATAAGCGTCGAAGGGATCCTTGCCCTGCCTTGCCGCATACTCGGAAACCGTGCTCCCGGAGGCACCCTCGCTTTTGTCTGCGTAAGCAATGAGAACCCCGTCCCATC
>JAFVYT010000103.1 GCA_017508505.1 Clostridia bacterium | reverse complement strand
TCGCCACTCGACGTACCTTTGTACGCCTTCGGGTAACCAAAAAGCAAGGTAAACCTTGCTTTTTGCTCAGTTTGTCCGTTCTGCATCTTTTTTCCTATCCCCTTAAAAGGAGCTGTAAAAAAACTTGAGTTTTTTTACAGCTCCTTTTTGCCTTGTTTTTCTGAAAAGAGTGAAATAATGCTTGACAAAAAAGAAAAGATTCGTTATACTTATTTTAGTAATTTTGATTATAAGGGGTTGTCTTATGAAAAGAATACTTCCTATCTTACTGGTTCTTTTGATGATTTTTGCACTTCTCGTCTCCTGCGAACCCAAGGAGGAGGAAAAGACTGCTACCGAGACTGTGGAGGAAACCGCGGAGCAAACCTCCGACGGTCCCGCTTCCAATAACAACGCACCCACTACCACCACCAAGAAGAGAGACCTCACCATGGGGATTCCCGACGCGGACATTGGCTGGGACTGGAACAACTGACGCATCAAATAAAAAAAATCCGACCGATTGAATCGGTCGGATTTTTTTATCGGGTCACGTGAAGGACACGGGGGAGCGGGTCTGCAGCCTCAAGGCCATTTTCCAAGCAGACCGCCTCGGGAGAGACACCCGCCTCCTTGCAAAGAGTCCAAAGCGTATCGTTTTTCTGCGGGTAGAAAAAGCAGATGCCCCTTCCCTTTTCCGGGAGAGCTTCCCCTATTTTCATAGAGGACAAATTCACAAAGCGATGACGGCAGAACACCAAAACCGTCCCACATACCTCAAATCTTGCCTCCAGACCTCCGTCACGAGGAACAAGATCCAGAGCACGCACGCCGCCGCAAACCTCGATGCGCAGGTCGCGGGCATCCTCGGGGATCTCGGAAAGGTCTGCGGGAATCTTTGTCTTGAAATCGAGCGCTCGCTCTGTGGGAATAAGCTCTCCGTCGCTGCGTAAGGACAAGAAGCAAAGATCGACCCTGCCCTCTAAAACAATGCCGTCGGATTCAAGATAGGAATTCTTGAATTCCGTATTCCAGCGGAGCGCCTCGATCCGTTCCGGTACGTCGGAGCTCGAGATGCTCCCCTTTTCCGACTGAGTGAATTCCTGTGAGCGCAAAAGCTCCTCGCACCCCGTCTCCTCCTCTTCCAAAATCAATTCCGCATCCTCGCAAAAGGCGTCCTCGGGAACCTCGCAGAAATCGTTGCGATAAAGGCGGATCTCTGCTGTGACAACCAGCTCAAAGAAGACGTTTTTGTTTTCCCCCTCCTCGTTCACATCGGTGACGGCCTTCAACAGCCTGGGGGCCAGGTGGATGCTCGGGATCAAATCGGGGGTACACTCCGGGATACCGATGCTCTTCTCAAATTCTACGGGCTGATAGAAGCTGACAAGCTCTTCCTCCTCCTCGGAAACGTAGGTGCAGCAAAGATCACAGCTTCCCGCAATGCGTACACCGCCCTCCTGCGGGGTGCAGCTCTTGGAAAAGAGATCCACGTTCATTTCGCACAGCTCTCCGATGCTCCGGTACGCCTTGGGCAGAGAGATTGTTTCGGAAAAGTCGATCTCCTCCCGACAGACGCTGACCAAGGACGCCATTCGAACAGGGCGCTTTTTCAAATGAACCGAGGAAAGGGGTGGGTCGGAATAAAGGAATAGCTCCGTATTTTTCTTCAAGGTCAGATCCAGATCCATCTCACAGCGAAGGTGGATCCTGCGAGGGCCGAGGAGCTTCGGATAGACGCTTTGTGCCTTCAAATCCAAAAAGGCATCGATCTCACCCGGATCAACCTGCCCCTTCAGCGGAATGCGAACCGTATGATTCATCGGCTCAGTAACAGAAAAGGAGGACGGAACACCCTTTTCCCCTTGGCGCTCCGTCAGATAGAGCACGTGGAGGTGGACGCTCCCCTCCACCTCGCACACAAGGCTCTGTCCCTGCAGAGAAAGAGTTTGTCGGGTGACCGAGCATCGGGCATCGGCCCGAAGGATGCTTAAGGCCGCTTCTTTATAATCGGGCAGGGTGGCCTCGGTCTCCACACGGCACCGCTCCCGTCCTGAGTAAATTTCTCCCAGGACCTTTTGGGAGAAGCGTTCAAAGGATTCTGTTGCCATAGTTTCTCCGTTCTCGGTGGCACCAAATTTTGCCGTACCGCCACCGTGGTACGCTCCAGCACTACCAATCTATGCCTCGGGCGGAGAAAATATACAAAGGCTCAGATATAGTTTCTCGGTTTTTCAAGAAAGGCACGAATTTTCTCCAGCGCCCCCTTTTCGATGCGAGAAACGTAGGAGCGGGAGATGGACATTTTGCTTGCGACCTCCCTTTGCGTCAGTCCCTTTTGTCCGTTCAGGCCGTAGCGCAGTGCAATAACGCTGCGCTCCCGATCATCCAAATGGTGCTTGACCGCATGCATCGCCAAGTGGACACGGCTCTTTAGATGCACCCTGTCCACCAGGTCCTCCTCTACCCGTAATACGTCCAAAATGGTCAGGGGCATTCCATCCTTGTCCACCTCGATGGCATCGTGGATGCTGCTTTCCACCGAAAACTTCTTCCGAGAGCGAAAATACATCAAAATCTCATTTTGTACACATTTTCCCGCGTAGGTGGCAAAGCGGATCCCCAGTGAGCCATCGAAGGAATCGATGGCCTTGATGAGGCCGATGGTGCCGATGGAGATGAGGTCCTCCTGCTCGTCCTTTTCCGTGTCGTACTTTTTGATGATGTGTGCCACGAGGCGAAGATTGTGCTCAATGAGCGTTTCCCTTGCCTTTTGATCGCCCTTTTTCATTTTGCAAAAAAGCTCGTCCTCCTCTTTTTTTGGAAGGGGGGGCGGAAAGCTCCCGCCCGTCAGGACCCGAAGATAAAGAAAGAGAAAATGGGACAGGGTCAGTCCCGCGATTTCCAGTAGCATAGTGCCTCCTTATTTCAGCGTAGTGGTAAAACTCTATTCCAATGGGGCGAAAAAAATACCCGAATCCCCTTTTTGTGCCAAAATAAGCGTCAGGACTTGATTTTCTACCGTAATTCATATAAAATATGTGTATAAAGTAAAAGGAAACGAAGGATTATGCTACATCCTGTCATTGACATTGGCTCCAACACGGTAAAGCTTGCGGTGTTGGACGAAGAGGAAATCTTCTCTCAAGTACCCGTATTCTTCAAGGCAACACCTCTTGGCCTTCGTGCCAAGGTGGAAAACGGTCGCCTGACGGAAAGCGCCATTGAAGAGCTTTGTCGACTTTTGGAGGTCTACCGTCAAACGGAGCTGAGGCTCACCCCCGCACCTCCCATCGTCTTTGCCACGGCATCCTTGCGTGGGCTTACAAACGTGGAGGAGGTTTTGGCCAGAGTTTCGGCAGAAACGGGACTTGAGGTCGAGCTGATCTCCGGAGAGACGGAGGCGCTGTACTCCTTTTTGGGAGCAAGGGGCTCTTTTCCCGTAAAGGCGGGAATCTCGGTGGATCTGGGAGGGGGCTCTACGGAGCTCTTATCCTTTCGGAAGAACCACGTGGTGGAATCCGTCTCCCTCCCCTTTGGTTGCCTGACTCTGTACCAGGCCTTCTTTGAGGGCGAGAAACGGGATTACGAGGGGTGCTATCGCCTGATTGACGAGCATTTGAAAAAGAGTGCTCCGCCTCTCATCGGCAACAGCCTCCTTTTGTCCGGAGGCAGTGCAAAGGCCCTATTGAGATACAAGAACATTTGAGAAGAAAAAAAGGGCTTCACCGTCGGAACCGGCCAATTGAGGCGAGTGCGGGTGCACTATGAGATGGGACTTCAGGAGGAGAGAGACAAGATCGAGGGAATCCTGAAGGACCGTTTCCGACTCATCCCCCCCGCCGTTGCGGTGTTTTCCCGTATCGCCAGACACTATGGAAAGGATCAATTTTTCATTTGTCGCTGCGGTGTTCGGGAGGGGTGCCTCTACCACAAGCTGAATTTATCGAAAAAAAATTAAAAAAGCTCTTGCATTTTTCAATTTACTATGCTATAATCTCTCTGTTATGGTATGAATGTACTTGCTTTTGCAAAC
>JAFVYT010000102.1 GCA_017508505.1 Clostridia bacterium | reverse complement strand
TGAGCATTCTTTTGATTTCTTCAGCCAAAGACAAAAGCTTGTCGTAATCATATTCCACTAAATTTGTTCGTTTTAACAAAGTCAGCCAATAAATACTTTCGCTTGTTTCCTTTAACGAAATATGAAGCTTTGATATAAAATCTGCTTTGCTGTTCCCATAAACTGCCTCGTTGATGTTTGCGCCAATGCTCGTGGCAGAACGAAGAAGTTGCTTTGCAATGGTTGTTTCTCTTTTTGACTTTGTAAATTCCTCGTAGAACAATATAATATTCGTTGCAAAATCCATCGATTTTTCCAAAAGCGGACTATTCATTTTATCACCTCGTTTTCATCTTACCACAAACGCGAAAATCAATCAAGGCTTTGCGAAGCAAAGGCTACCGTTTCTCTTCTCTTTTCTCTCTTATCTCTTCTCTGGAAAAGCCGCAAAATTTAGAGAAGAATGAAAAGAGAAAAAAGTAGAGTGAAAAGTACAAAAAGAAAAAGCCACACTTCCGTGCGGCTTTTCTTTTTGGTGATTCATCGGAGATTCGAACTCCGGACCCCTTGATTAAAAGTCAAGTGCTCTACCGGCTGAGCTAATGAATCATCCGTGCGCTTTGGCGCGAGTGTTATCTTAGCACAATTTTTTTCCTTTGTCAAGGGATTTTTCTTTCAAAGTGGTGGAAAAGGCGGCGCAGATATGCTACAATGAGAGAAATTACGGGAAAGGAGTCGGAGGATGGAATGGATCATCGGGCCCGATTGGAACGGGCTTACGGTCAAGAAGGTGCTTTTGGATCGGCTCCGCTTTTCCCGCGGGGCGGTGACGGCGCTGAAGGCGCGGGACAGAGGCATTTTGGTGAACGGAGAGCACAAGACCGTCCGCTACCTTTTGCAGGAGGGGGATACCCTCTTTCTTCAGACCGAGGACACGGCTCCCTCCCCTCGCATCCAAAAGAGCCCCGGCCCCATTGACGTGCTCTACGAGGACGGGGATCTGATCGCGGTGAACAAGCCCGCCCATATGGCGGTGCACCCCTCCAAAAAGCTGCAGGACGACACCCTCGCGGGGCGCATCCTCTATCACCGATATCCCATGGTCTTCCGCGCCGCAGGGCGGCTGGATCGGGACACCAGCGGGGTGGTCGTTAGCGCCAAGAGCCGCGTGGTCAGTGCCAAATTCTTTCACCTGATCCGCACACGGCAAATCCGAAAGGAATACCTCGTTTTGGCCGTGGGTGACGGCACGCCCCCCGCCGAGGGCAAAATCGACCTGTGCATCCGTCGGGATCCCGAGAGCTACGTCTCCCGCATCACCTTTGAGGCAGACGGTACCGAAACGGAGCCCGAAACGGCGCTGACCTGCTTTCGCCTTTTGGAGAGTCGCCCGCCCTATCACCTCTTTCTGGCCTCTCCCATCACAGGACGCACCCATCAGCTCCGCGCTCACTTCAAGGGCATCGGCTTTCCTCTCGTGGGGGATACCCTCTACGGCTCGGCCTCCGAGCTCATCGACCGTCAGGCCCTGCACTGCCTGCGGCTGAGCTTTTCCCACCCCCTGACCGGACAGCCCCTTTCCATCACCGCGCCCCTTCACGAGGACTACAAGGGCGCACTGGAGGCGGCCTTCGGGCATTCCTTCTCATTTGAGGACGTATTCATCGACACAAAGGAGACACCATGAAAACCATTCAAAGCTTTACCGTGGATCACGACAAGCTCCTCCCGGGGCTTTACATCTCTCGGGTGGACGGCGACGCCACCACCTTCGATCTGCGCACCCGTCGCCCCAACGGCGGCGACTATATGGATCATTTGACCATGCACTCGGTGGAGCATTTATTCGCCACCTCCGTACGAAACGGCCCGATGGGGGATCGCATCCTCTATTTCGGCCCTATGGGCTGTCAGACCGGCTTTTATCTCATTTGTCGGAACGCCGAGCCAGAGGCGGTAAAGGACGAAATCCTCCGTGTTCTGCGAGAGATTCTGGATTGGACGGGGCCGATGCCCGGGGGCACCCGGAAGGAATGCGGCAATTTTGCCAATCTCTCCCTGAAGGCGGGAAAGGCCGAGTGCGCCCGCTACCTTGCCATTTTAGAGGAAAAGGAGATCGATTTTCGCTATGAGGTATAACACCGTCGGCGTGATTTGCGCTATGGAAAAGGAAGCGGCTCGGATCCGCGATGCTCTGCGGGAGCCGAAGGAAACGAGGGTTGCCTCTCTGACCTTTTTCGAGGGCTTTTTGGGAGAGCGACGCGTGATCCTTTCGGTTTGCGGCATCGGCAAGGTCTTTGCGACCATCTGTGCTCAGACCCTGATCCTACATTTTCACCCTGACGCCATTTACAATTCCGGCGTTGCGGGCTCCCTTTCTCCCGCACTTGAGATTCTGGATGTGGCCGTATCCACCGATCTGGTTCAGCACGATATGGATACCTCCCCCTTGGGGGATCCCGTGGGTCTGATCTCGGGGATCAATCGGGTTTCCCTCCCTGCGGACGAGACCCTGCGGCGCGGAGTTCTCCACGCCGCCGAGGGCCTCGGCATTCGTGCGCTGGAGGGGACCGTGGCCTCCGGAGATCAGTTCATCGCCTCCCCCGAGAAAAAGGCGTGGATCAAGAGCACCTTCGATCCCATCGCCTGTGAGATGGAGGGTGCTGCCATCGCTCAGGTGGCCTACGTGAATCGGATTCCCTTCTGCGCCATTCGCGCCATTTCCGACTCCTTCACGGGACAAAATAAAATGGACTACGCACGCTTTGCCTCCGAGGCCGCCGCTCGCGGGGCCGCCCTTCTGATCTCTCTTTTGCAGGACCCCGAAGTCCTTTGACGCAGCGGGGGCTTTGCAGGGCTCCGCCCCGCACCCCAACGGGGGATTTATGGGGCGTTGCCCCATACCCCGACGCGGGGGATTCGCAGGGCTCCGCCCCGCACCCTAGCGGGGGATTCGCAGGGCTCCGCCCCGCACCCCCGCCAAACTTTTTTGAAAAAAAGTTTGGATCAAAAAACTTTAAGGTTTATGATTTTATTTTTGGAACCCTTTTTCGAGAAAAAGGGTTC
>JAFVYT010000101.1 GCA_017508505.1 Clostridia bacterium | reverse complement strand
GGTCAGGCCGGTGTGGATCACGTCAACAAGCTCAAGGGACTTGCTCCCATCGAGCCCTCCTCCTTCACCGTGCAAGGCAAAAAGGCTGAAATGACCGTGGCGCAGGTCAAGAGTGCGACGGTATCCTGCAACTACGTGATTTCCGATCTGTTCTTCACCGTGAGAGACGCCGACGATCATGTGGTCTCCACCTACACCTACCGCACCCCCCAGGCAAACTACAAGACGGCCAATATGAACGCTACCGCGCTGGCCGCCTTGGAAAAGGCCATCAATGATTACGCAGATGCCACGCATACTCTCACCGTAGAGGCGCAGATTTCCACGGGCGAGAAAAAGCTTGTTTACACCACGAAGCTCATCGCTTGATCGGGCATTAAGTCCCTCAGCAAAAAAAGAAGGAACCGAACGGTTCCTTCTTTTTTTTGCCTTTTATTTTACGATCTTGCGGCATTCCAGATAGTAGCGCTTGTCTCTGGCGTGGCCGATGGAAAAGCTCTTTTTCGGGAAGACACCGGATTTTTCCACGGTGCAGAAAAGGTCGGCCTTTTCCATTTTGGGTAGAAAGAGGGCGAAGCTCCCTTCCTTTTCCGAAAGCTTTCTGAGGGAGGCGTCATCGTGGATATAGTCCACGATACAGCCCTCGGCCTCAAAGCGATCCAAGACCCCCTGTACGGCACCGATCAGGGCGCCGAGGCTCTCGTTTCGAATGGTGACGGTACCGCTCTTTCCCTCTGCCAGATAGGTCAAGGGGCGGCCTGCCGGGTCTCCCGCTTCCCTCTCCAGTGCCTCCAAAACCCGTGCGGGATCGCAGTCAAAAACGATGCGATGAATGGGCTCGAAGACGATGCCCTCGTCGTAAACGTTACAAACCTCCACCAAGGCAAAGCGTGCAGGGTGGGAAAGGATCTCCTCCTCGGAGAGAGTCTTCTTGATCTCGCGCCAGGTGTCCTTCGCGGCGGCAAGGGAGTGGTTTCCGTCTCCGATGACAAGCTGAACCTCCCGCGCACCGAGAGCGTCGATGCGGGAGACCACCTCCTCGGCATCCTTCCCCTCCACGGCATAGCCGCGGATATGACCGCCACCCTCCATCAGGTCAAAATCATAAACGGGGGTGAGACGGTCCCGCTTTGCAGTCAGGCCCTCCACAATTTCGCGCTTTTCATCGTCAATGAGCACGAGCACGTGAGGCATCTCAAGAGAGGCTCCCCGACGGACTCGGATGCGGGGAGGAAGACGGTCGACCACGGTGCGCTCGCTGGCGCGGGCACAGGGGGAGGTATTCGGGAGGTAATCGTAGGCCTCCAGATCGAGCTTTCCTACGATGCCGCGGCGAATCAGGCCACCGGTGATCTCTCTTTCCACGTAGACGAAGGCGTTCTTCAATTCGGAAAAGACACCGCCCGAAAGATAGGCATTCATAGTCTCGTTGCGGGCAAGGGAGGCCTCCTCCATGGAGATTCCCTCCAGATACGCCTCGGGGACGATCATATGCAGGGTCGAATTTTTATCCCCAACGGTTTCGCTGACCCGATCCCAATACTCCCGCTCGGAGGAGAACTGGTCGCAGGCGATGACCGCCCAATCACGGAAATTCTGATTGGCAGGAAGGAGAATCTCGGCGGGTGTGAATACGTTTTTCATCATGATTACCTCTTATTTATGATATTTACTGCCTTTGGCAATGCCTTCGGCGCGGTAGATCTGTTCTGCCAGCATCACCCGAAAGAGCGAATGGGCAAAGGTCATGGGAGAAAAGGAAAGGCGCAAATCGCACCTTGCCTTGATGCGCTCCGAGAGTCCCCAGGAGGAACCGATGAGATAGACCACCGAGGAAGTGCCTCCTGCGGCAATTTTCTCATAAAGCTCCGAAAGCGCCTCGGAGGAAAGGGTCTTTCCCTCAATGCATAGTGCAATCTTATAGCTTTTTTTATACTTCGGCAGGGCAAGCACCCGCTCAAGCTCCTCCGCCTCCTTCTCCAGAGCAAGGCGGATTTCATCGACAGAGAGCTCGCGTCCCGGCGTTTTGGCGGGAGTCAGGGCTACGGCGGAAAGGGAGCCGTAGGCATTCATTCGTTTTTGATACTCGGCGAAGGCCTCCTTGAAATAGGCTTCCTTGCCCTCGCCCATATGGATGACGGTATGATTCATAGCACCCTCGTTACCTCAAAGCGAGAGGCGGCACGAAGAGAAAAGTCCACCCCCTCCTCAGCACCGAGGGCGCACAGGGCACCGCGGGTCTGAGAGAGCGCAAGCTCGGGAGTGTTGTTCTCCTTCGAAAGATGGAAAAGAGTAAAGCTCCGACAGCCCCTTTTTAAAAGCCGTGCGGAAAAGGCGGCGGAGTCCACGTTGTTCAAGTGCCCGAAATCCGAGGCAACACGCTCCTTCAAATACGGAGGATAGGGCCCTTCGCAGAGCATCTTCAGGTCGTGATTGGACTCCAGAATCACGTTTTTGCAAAGAGAGAGATAACGGTCCACGGAATCGGAAACGTGGCCTAAGTCCGTGGCGATCCCGATCAGGCCGTCGTCGATCAAAAAGCCCTGACTGTCCTGAGAGTCGTGGGGAGTCCTGAAGGGGGTAACGACCATATCCCCGATCTCGTACTCCTCCTCGGGCTCGACGGTGCGGATGCAGCCTGCGAGGGCGGCGGCATTCTGAGCGGATTTGGAGAGCAGGGGCAGATAGAGCTCCTTTGCCACCGCACGCTGACAATACACGGGAATCGAGCAATGCTTGACAATCATCGGGATGCCCTTGGTATGGTCGGAATGCTCGTGGGTCAGAAGAATCCCGTCGATCCTGTCAAGCCCCGAGCCGACGGAGCGCAGGGCAAGGTCGATCTGCTTCATACTGCCCCCGGCATCCACAAGAAGCTCGGTGCGACCCTTTTTCAAATAAATGCAGTTCCCGGAGGAGCCGGAAAAAAGAGTATAGCAAGTCATCATTTTCCTCTCAGGCAAAAAAGGTAGCGTAGACCCAATCCAGCAAAAAGATCAGGTAAAAAGGGATCACGGTCACGAGGATTACGTGGGAATAGAGGATCCGATTTTCATCGGAGAGCTTTAAGGGATTGGGACGGGGCGGCAAGGGCGCGGCAGGCTCCTCGGAGGGGGCTTCCGTCTTGACCCGAAAGCGGCGATAGCGGTCGCGACGCTTGATGGGGTGCAGTTTTCCCTTATCCCTTAAATACTTTTCACGGGTGCTCTCCTCCTTGCGCTTTTCCTCGTCAAGAATGGGACGCAGGCCACCGTTGACCAAAACGTACAAAACGGAAAGAGCAGCACAGCAAAGGGCATAGGCGAGCATCAGAATCGGAGAAACGGGTGTTTCCCCGAGTCCCCAATAAAGAAGGGACAGAAAGAGCATCCAGAGTCCCAAGGCGGCAAGGCGTTTTTTCTTTGTAAACATCAGTTTTGCTCCTTGAATACGCGATACATTTCCGCAAGGCCGGTATAGCGGATGGAAACGGTGTTATTCTCCACCATTCTGCGGATAGAGGGGGCATTTCCCACCAAAATAACCATTTTTTTGGCACGGGTCACGGCCGTATAAAGAAGATTTCGGGTGGCCAGCATCGGGGGCGGATTGAACACGGGAAGGATGACCACGGGATATTCGCTTCCCTGACTTTTGTGGACGGTAACCGCAAAGGCGTGCTCGATCTCTCCGATCTCGTCAAAGGAATAGGTGACGATCTTGGAATCGAAATCCACGGTGACCGTCTCCTCCTCCGAATCAATGGCGAGGATCCTGCCGATGTCTCCATTGAAGACGCCTACGCCCGTTTGCGTCTCGTCCTCGGCCGAGTACCACTCCACGTCGTAGTTGTTGCGAATCTGCATCACCTTATCCTCCTCACGAAAGAGAACGTGGTGAAAGATCTTTTCCCTCTTTTTTGGGGAGGGTGGATTGAGAGCGGCCTGCAAAAGAACGTTCAGCCGCTCCGTACCCAGATCCCCCTTTCGGGTGCAGGAGATGACCTGAAGCCGATCGAGGATCTGATCCCCATAGCTTGCGGGGAGACGATCCCGACAGAGGGCAACGACGGTCTGACAGGAGGCGGCGACGCTGTCCCGGGAAATCATAAAGAAATCTCCGTTTTTGCCCGTGGGAACGGGAATTTCGCCCCGATTGATCCGATGAGCATTGGAGACGATGGCGCTCTCTCCCTTTTGACGGAAGATCTCACTCAGGCGACAAACCCGAAAGACGCCGCTCTCGATGGTATCGTGGAGCACCTCCCCCGCACCGACGCTGGGGAGCTGATCCGCATCTCCGATCAAGACAATGCGGGTACCGAGACGGACGGCCTTAAGAAATGCGGAAAAGAGGGGCACGTCCACCATGGATACCTCGTCCACAATGATGGCGTCATAGTCGAGAGGGTTGGACTCCGAGCGGGCAAAGCGCACCCTTTCGTCGGGGGAATACTCCATCTCCAAAAGGCGATGCAAAGTCTTTGCATCGAAGCCCGTAGACTCACTCATTCTCTTGGCGGCACGTCCCGTGGGGGCCGCAAGGGCAACCTTCATCCCCACCTGAGAAAAGATATTGACGATGGCCTTGACGATGGTGGTTTTACCCGTGCCCAGGCCACCGGTCAAGACGGTAACGGGATGCTCCAGAGCACTCATAATGGCCTTCTTCTGTTCTGCGGCGTAGGTGATCCCCTCTTCCACCTCGATTTTTCGAATGAGGGTCTCACGATCCGCGACGGAGCCATAGAGATTGACACGGGAAAGCGCCACGAGCCGCGAGGCTGCAGAGGATTCCGCATGGAAGAACTCCGGCAGATATACGGCCTTATCCGCGTGGGCAGCATTCAGAATCAAATCCGCATTGCCGCAGAGATCGGCAAGCACCTCCGCGACCCGCTCCTCTGATACGTCAAGGAGCTTTGCGGCGGCAGGAACAAGCTTTTCCCGGGGAAGGTAGGTATGTCCGTTGGCGGAGGCGTTAAAGCGAAGAACGTAGTGGAGACCTGCGCGGACGCGCTCGTGGGAAGCCTTCTCCAGCCCGAGCCCCGCGGCCATAGCGTCTGCACGCTCAAATCCGATGCCGTAGATCTCGTCGCAAAGGATATAAGGGTTCTTCTTGACGGTTTCGATGGCAGCGCTCCCCCAGCGCTTATAGATGCGCAGAGAGGTGGTCATCCCGAAATAGCCACCAAAAAACATCATAATATTCCGCACGCCGAATTGCTCTCGGAAGGAGGCGGAGATCTCCCTTGCCTTCCGCGCGGAGATGCCCTGAACGTCCGAAAGGAGGTCGGGATTGGACTCCATCACGTCGAAGGTGCTCTCCCCGAAGCGATCCACGATCCGCTTGGCAAGCTTAGGCCCGATCCCCCGAATGGCTCGGGAGGAAAGATAGCGTAGCATAGCCCCCTCGTCGGCGGGCATGCTTTTTTCAAAATAGTTGACCTTGAACTGCTTTCCGTAGGTGGGATGGTTGACCCACTGTCCCATCACACGGACGGCGTCTCCCACCATAATCCCCGGAAGGATTCCAACGAGGGTCACAGGCTCCCGCTCCCACTCGATGGAGCAAACGGTATAGCCACTTTCGTCACTTTGGAACACAACGTCTTCAATCTCCCCCTCGAGGGTTACCAAATCGTCACGGTCGGTCATACGCCTCGCCTCCTTTCACGAAGGATCAAAAGGGTAAGCCAGAGGCCAAAAACAGCACTGCCTACGGGAAAGACCAAGGAGCCTGTCAAAGAAAAGAGGGTGGTCTCCTCGGAGTAGGTCACACGGCTCGAAAGGGTGCCCTGCTGCAGAGGGCCGAGCTCCGAGAGAATCTGTCCCTTCTCATCGATGAAGGCGGAGACGCCGGAGTTGGCACAGCGCACCACACTGCGGTGATTTTCCACACTGCGAAAGACGGCCTGGGCAAGGTGTTGCCACACGGCAGGTGAATCCTCATACCAAGAGTCGTTGGTCACGATCACAAGAAGCTCCGCTCCGTCCCGCACGCTCTTTCGCACAAGGTCGGGAAAGACGGATTCAAAGCATATCACGGAGCCGATTCTCTTGCCGTCCAGCTCCATCAGAGCACTGTCGGTGCCCGGGGCAAGGTCGTCGGAGAGCATATTGATCTGAGTAAGGAAGGGAAAAACGGAGGAAAGCAGCTTGCGATAAGGCATTCTTTCTCCAAAGGGCACGAGAATCTGCTTGGAGTAGGGCTCGGAGACGGACTCGCCGTCCAAAAGGATGGCGCTGTTGGTGCTCTGCGTCCCCTTCTTCCAAAAGCAACCCGTCAGGAGAGGTGCGTCCACCTTTTCGGAAAGAGCCTGATAAAGGGTTAAAAGCGTTTCGTTTTCATATAGATTGGAGGTGACGGCGCTCTCGGGCCAGACCACAAGCCCGCACGCCTCATCTACGCCGCCTTCCGTAAGAGAAACGTAGGTCTCCGGGGCGGTATTGCCGCCGTCCCACTTTTCCCCGGAAAGGATATTGCCCTGCACGGAGGTAACAAAAAGCCCTTCCCCGCCCTTGGGAGACGTCCAAAGGCGAAGGGCGCCGAACAAAAGGTTTGCGGCAAAGATACCGCCTGCCAGAGAAAGGGCAAGAAGACGCCTTTTCTTTTCCCAAAGGGGTGCGAGGGTGATCAGAGCAGAAACGGATAAAATGAGAAATTCAAGCCCCTCCATCCCAAAAAGAGACGCAGACTGGATCAGGGCGGTGGCGCGGTACTGCCCGAGGGCAAGGCGCACCCAAGGGAAGGCAAGCTCGCTTGTCTCCGTGAGCCGCTCTGCCAAAAGGATGGCAAGGATGGCGGAAAACAAAAGGAAGGGGGCGGAACGGAAGCGCTTGGAAAGAAGGTGGCACAAGAGCGTCGGGAGGGCGTACAAAAGCCCGTGGATCAGGCTGATGCCGATCCACGCAAGGAGCACCACGCAAAGAGAGGCAATGCGATTCAGCCCCGCAAAATCCAAGGGATAGAGCCACAGAAACCAAAAATACACGAAAAAGTGATAAAAAAAGCCGAAGAAGACCCCGCGGCCGATGGCACCGAGGGCACTCCCCTCTCCTCGTTTTCTCAAAAGGACGAGGAAGAACGGAACGAAGGAAACCCAGGAGAGAAGAAAAAGCGAAGGGAAGGACAGAGGAAGGGCGGACAAAAGTGCGGAAGCCAAAAGCAGAACAAGGGGCTTTTGAAGGACTTTTTTTGCTTTCTCCATTCGGGCTCTCCTTTCGAAAAAAATCTCTTTTAATTATACAACATTTCAAAATCGATGTAAAGCGAATTCTTGACAAAAAAAGAAAACAAACTATAATAGTAGGTACGAAAGTGAGGGATATCAATGAGCGAATGCACACACGACTGCTCTTCCTGCTCCAAGGATTGCAGTGAAAGAAAAGAAAGCCTGATCGAGGCGACCAACCAAAACAGCAAGGTCAAGAAGGTCATCGGCGTTGTCAGCGGCAAGGGAGGCGTTGGAAAGAGCCTTGTCACGAGCCTTTTGGCCGCAGAAAGCGCCAAGCGCGGCAAGAAATGCGCCATTTTGGATGCGGATCTGACGGGTCCGAGCATCCCCAAGGCCTTTGGCATCCACGAGAGAGCCACTGCCGACGAGGCAGGCGAGAACCTGATCCCCGCAGAAAGCCGCGGGGGCATCAAGATTATGAGCCTGAACCTTTTGTTGGAAAGTGAAAGCGACCCCGTCATCTGGCGCGGCCCTGTAATCGCCGGGACCGTCAAGCAGTTCTGGACCAACGTGAACTGGGGTGAGGTGGACTACATGTACGTGGATATGCCTCCCGGAACGGGAGACGTACCCCTGACCGTGTTCCAGTCTCTGCCCGTGGACGGGATCATCATCGTGACCTCTCCTCAGGAGCTGGTTTCCATGATCGTGGAGAAGGCCGTGAAGATGGCAAAAATGATGAACATTCCGATTCTGGGGTTGGTGGAGAATATGTCCTCCTACTTCTGCCCCGATTGCGGAAAGGAGCACTTTCTCTTCGGCGAGAGCCGCGCAGAGGAATTGGCCAAGGCCTTTGAGATTCCCGCTTGGGCAAGACTCCCCATCGATCCGACCTTGGCGTCTCTCGTGGACCGCGGAATGGTAGAGGCCTACGAAAACGAGGGGATCGCTTCCCTCTTTGACAAGATCGATCGGTAAAGAAAAAAGAAGAACGCTCAGAGAGCGTTCTTCTTTTTTCAGTTCAGGAAGCGGAAGGGGGCAAGGGAGCGTATTTCGGGAGACTGCGCGGTGGAAAGGGCGGCAGAGATGGCCTCGTTTTCCATAGGAAGTCCAGTCAGAATCGACTCCAGGTACTCGCAAAGGGTCGGATCCATCGCATCGGAAAAGGCGTGCACCTCCCTGATTTTTCCTTGGGAAAAGGAAAGAAGAAGCTGGAGCCCGCCCCAATCGAAGCGCTCCCGCCACTCCAGATCGAAGCGAGGGGTTTTGCCCATTTTCCAATCAAAGGAGGCGTGACGTTGACGGTAGGCCTCGATTTCTTTCCGATCCGAGGGAGTGAAGGGATAAGGCTCCGAGGGGGAAAAATGGGCCTGAAAGGCGCAAAGCAGTGCATCGGAAAGGGATGTGACGGTCAGGGAGGCCTCAATCTCGGAAAGATTACACACGCGGCTCCGCACCGACCCGATCCCCTTGGAACGGATCTTTTTCGGATCCACCGTCAGGTACTGCCCAAGCTTTTCCAGATCGGAGGAAACCAGAAGCGTTCCGTGGTGCTGGCATCTCCCCTTGCGGGCGGCGAAGGCGTTCCCCGAGAACTTGCGTCCCTGATGGACCAGGTCGTTTCTGCCTGAAAATTCACACTCGATACCAAGAGAGCCCAGGGCCTCTGACACAAGGGCAAGCTGCACCTCCCGATCGTAGCGGCTCGAGGAGCCAATGAAGGAGAAATTCAAATTTCCCTTGTCGTGGTAGACCGCTCCGCCGCCGGAAACGCGGCGCACAAGCTGCACCCCATCCCGCTCCATACGACCGAGGTCGCACTCCAGGAAGGGATTTTGATTTTTTCCGATGATGACGGCGTTCTCGTTCCGATAAAGGAACAAAACCAGGTCCTCCTGACCCACGTGATCCAAAAGCCACTCATCCGTTGCAAGATTGGTATAGGCATCCGGGGAGTCGGATGCAAAAAAATAGTTTCGTTTCATACTGCCTCCGAATACACCTTCAGTATAACAAATTTTTCAAAAAGCGCAAGAACAATTTGACACCCCTTGGATTTTTTTCTATAATAAGGGAAGAATGAGAAAAGGAGCTTACTATGGCCGAAAAGAACAAGACCGTTTATATTTGCTCCGC
>JAFVYT010000100.1 GCA_017508505.1 Clostridia bacterium | reverse complement strand
AGAAGGAGGGCTTTTTGGAAATGGGCGTTTCTCCCATGCAGGCACCCGACGAGCCCACGTATCTCACCCTTGAGTTTGAAGCAGGTCGCCCCGTTGCTCTCGACGGTGTGAAGATGAGCGCAAAGGAGATCATCCTGAAGCTCAACGAGCTCGGCGGAAAGAACGGCATCGGCCTTCTGGACATCGTGGAGAACCGTCTTGTGGGTATGAAGTGCCGCGGCGTGTACGAGACCCCCGGCGGAGCCATCCTCTACTTTGCCCACAACTATCTGGAGACCCTGTGTCTGGATAAGATGACCAAGCACAAGAAGGAGGAGCTCTCCATCACCTTTGGCGAGCTGCTTTACAACGGTCAGTGGTATACCCCCCTGCGTGAGGCGCTGTCCGCCTTCGTGGCAAAGACCCAGGAGCACGTAACCGGTAAGGTTCGCATCAAGCTCTACAAGGGCAATATGATCAAGGCGGGCGCTTGGAGTGACTGGTCCCTCTATTCCGAGGAGATCGCCACCTTCGAGGAGGACGAGGTCTACGATCAGACCGACGCCACCGGCTTTATCAACCTTTGGGGTCTGCCCATTTCCGTGCAGGCTCAGGTCAAGGCAAAGAACGAAAAGAAGTAAAAACAAGAAAAGAGCATAAGGGAGCTTGATCCGAAGGAGAGGGCTCCCTTTTCTTGAATTATGTTATAGCCGGAGTCCCGAGCGGGCTTGGGGAAAACAGCTTTTCTTTTTGCCCGAGGCGGCGATGGCCGCCGATGCTCTTTTGCAAGCTCACACGAAATCTCTGAAAGGCTTTATGATGATGAAACGATTCTTGGCGGCTTTTTTGTGCCTTTTATTTTTACTTCCCGCCTCTGCCTGCTCCGAAAAGGGAGCCGATACCGTGACGACGGCCGAAGCGCCCCTTCCTTCCGAAAGCAAGCCGCAGGAGGTCGAAACGGCCCCACCGACCGGAGAGGAAGCAAAGACCGAGGAGAGAATCGAGTATAACGAGCACGTGGATACTCCCCTTACCCCCGAGCTGCTCGCCACCATCCCCATTGCACGGGAGGGAATGACCACTGACGAGCTTCGACAGATCTGCGTGGACTACGTGAAGCTTTCCGTCTCCTTCCAATGGCTCCCCTCCAAGTCCTTTTCGTACGTCACCACGAGTATGGGGCAGGAGGTGAATTTCTACGAAGGAAAGCTGTACGGCGGCCTCCCTTACGTGAACGTTGCCTCCGGAAATCTTTACCGCGCCCTGGAAATGTACGATTCCGAAACGGGAGTTATGAATGTGAACGGCTTTGCCAACAACAGCGAGAACAAGCTTTATTTCGGCACGGCCTGCTCCGGCACCACCGGCTGGGGCTGGTCGAGAGTGATCAATTCCGCCGTTTGCGCGTGGACCGCTCAGCTCAATGCCAACGCAGGTCTGATTCCCGTAGGGCCCTACACCTATGACCTTTCCACCTTCCGCTTTGGGGAGGACGGAAAGGAGGACTGCAACACCATCGTCAAGCGCAACGGAAAGCAGGTGATGTTTGAGTCCTACGCTATGACGAAAATGGCCGACTGCTTTGTAAACAGAGGGCACGTTCGTATGAACGGCAAGGATCCCGTAGTGGTTCGGAATGAGGACGGTACCATTAACGGGGAAAAGAGCTATATCGTGCAGGTGGAGCAGGGCTTTTATACCAACGGAGCCAACCACAAACGCGTTTCGGCGGGTGGATTCGAGTATGACATTCAAGGCAACGACGGCCTTAACGGCGACGGAAGCGAGTACTACTTCACCTTTGAGGATTTGTACAATACGTACTACTTGCCCCATACCTTCAAGGAGTTCCACGGTCAGGATCCCATTGAGCCCGGTGAGGCGAGCCTTGATCTTACCTCCGATACCGTCAACATTGACGCCCTCAGCGCCGCGATTTTGACGGCAAACTATTCCGTTTCCGATATCTTTACCGTCCTGATCGACTCCGAGGGGAAGGAGCTCCTCCGCTATCCCTTCCGTTCAGATTGTCATTATGACAGAGTGTTCAAAATGAGAAGCGTGATTCCCAAGGCGTGGCTCTGGCAGTATCAGGACAAGGGCTGTACCGTGCGCTTTGAGGTTCAGCTTGGGAACGGCGAGCTTGTGACCGCGTACAGCGGCAAGCTGGTTCCGTAATGATAAAAAAGCAAATCCCGAAAAAGACCCCGTAAAAAAGCTCCGAGGCGAAAAGCCTCGGAGCTTGCTTTTTTGCAGTGGGGGTATTTATTCCGCGGAAAACATCTGCTTTAAGTGAATGGCGGCCGCCTTCAGATCGTTCTTCTTGAAGGGGCAATCATCCCTTGCCAAAAGGCGCTCCATCGCGTCCCTCGGGGTTTCGGCCCCCTTTGCCATCTCCTCTGCCAATGCGGCCTCGGGGCTTTGGAGGGAAAGGCTGTTTTCCTCCTCGGGCTCTCGGTCACAAACGGGCATCTCCACGATGAGGGTGAATTCTCCCTTTTGCGCGTTGGGGTTGGCAAGGAGCTCCTCCAAAACGTTCTCGGGTGTGCCGCGGTAGAAACGCTCGTGGGTCTTGGTCAGGTCGTTGCAAAGGCACACGGCGGCCTCGGGGAGCTTCTCCTTGAGAAATTCCATGGTCTTCAGGATGCGCTTGGGAGATTCGTAATAGATAAAGCTTCGGGTCACGCCGCTTTTCAGCCGCTTCAGCTCTTCCTTTTTCTCACTGTTTTCCTTGGGGAAGAAGCCGCAAAAGAGGAAGGAGGTCAGATCAAAGCCCGAGGCGGAAACGCCGCTGACGGCGGCGCAGGCTCCGGGGACGGGCACCACGGGAAAGCCCTCCTTGATGGCGCTGCGGATCAATTCATTTCCCGGATCGGAGATGCAGGGGGTGCCCGCATCGGAGATCACGGCGATGCTCTTTCCGTCTCTCAGCTCCGCCAAAAAGCGCTCGGTCTTGCGATGCTCGTTGAATTTCTGATTGCTTACGACCTCCTTGCGAAGGCCGAGTATGTTCAGAAGGATGTAGGAGCGGCGGGTGTCCTCCGCCGCGATGAGATCCACCCCCTCCAGCACCTTGATGGCGCGGACGGAGATGTCCACGATGCGGCCGATGGGGGTCGCTACCACGTACAGAGTCCCCCCCTGAACGTAGACCTCCTTTTCCTTCAGGATCTCCAGCGCCTCCCCCAATTCCTCGGGTAGGCTCTGCAATTCGACGTTATCCATCGGCGTTCTCCTTTGTTCTCAAATGAAGCAGGGTCTGTCGGAAGCCGTATCGGGCCTCCATTTCCAAAAGAGGCGCAAGGCTTTTCTTCTTGCCGCCCTCCTTTTTCTTCTTAGCACGGAGCATCAGGTTTTTCGGGGAATGAGCAAAATCCACGAATTCCAATACGTCCACCCGATATCCCTCACTCTCCAGAATGCGGGTGCGGAAGGCATCGGTCAAAAGGGCGCTCATCCGCTCCTTGAGGAGGCCGTGCTCCAGAAAAAGATCCAGCTCTCCGTCGCCCTTGCGGATTGCTCCGTTTACCTCGTGCTGACAGCAGGGAACGGAGAAAATGTAGGGGACGTCGTGCTCCAGGGCAAACTGCAGGGCATAGTCCGTCGCTACGTCGCAGGCGTGAAGGGAAATGACAAAGTCGATTCGCTCCTCGGTCAGAGCATCCCGCGTGACGTCCGCCACCACAAACTGAAGCCCGTGGTAGCCGTATCTCTTGGCCAGCTCGTTGCAATGCTCTACCACGTCCCGCTTCAGATCATATCCGATGATGTGTACCCGTTTTTTTCTCAAAACGGCAAAATAATAATATACGAAAAAGGTCAGGTAGGATTTTCCGCAGCCGAAGTCCAGAACGGAGATCTCCTCCTTGTCCCAATCCCGAAAGGCGTGATCCAAAATTTCAATGAAGCGGTTGATCTGACGGAATTTGTCCTGCTTTTGGGCAACGATCCTGTAGTCTCGGGTAAACACCCCCAGATCTACCAAAAAGGGGACGCGATCTCCCTCCCGCACCAAATAATTCTTTTCGCGGTTGTGTGCCTCCTTCGGCACGATCGGTGCCGCCTTGCGGTTTACGCTTTGGGTTACCTTTCCCTTTTTGGAGATGCGAAAGGCGATCTCGCTCTCCTCACAAAACAAATTCACCTGCCGAAAGGCACAAAGGGAAAGCATCTCGCTCAGATAGGCGGAAAGCTCCCGGAGCGCGACCGGTTTTTGCAGGACCTTCTTCTCCACGAATTCACGGGCAAAAAAGACGGCCTCTCCCTCTTTTTGCCTGACCTGCTCCAGAGAGATTTTCTCGGGGAGGGCAGGGCCCTTTTTTGCGGCGGCGCTGAGCACGATCTTGGCCCAGCTTGCGGGGGCCTTTTCGACCTGACGAATGATCTCTTCCATAGAGGACCTCGCTTGTCAGTTTTTCAGGCTTTGCATGGGTGCGGGGAGTCTTCCTCCCCGATGAATGAAGATATCCGGCTTCTTTTCGTTGACGGCCATTACGGGTCCCTCACCCAAGAGTCCGCCGAAGGAGAGGGTATCTCCCACGCTCTTTCCGATGGCGGGGATGAGACGGCAGGCGGTGGTCTTGGAGTTGACCATACCGATGGCGGCCTCGTCTGCGATGATGGCGGAGATGACCTCGGGGGAGGTGGAGCCGGGAATGT
>JAFVYT010000099.1 GCA_017508505.1 Clostridia bacterium | reverse complement strand
TGCGGTGTGGAAATCGGCAAAGGACAGAAGGGTCTGGCGGAATTCAATTTCGAAAATCTGAAGTGGAACAAAATCATCATCTGTACCGATGCGGACGAGGACGGCTATCAGATCCGCACTTTGATCTTGACCATGTTCTACCGTCTCCTTCCCACCCTCATCGAAAAGGGCAAGGTGTACATTGCGGAATCTCCCCTTTACGAGATCCAGTGCAAGGACGACATCTATTTTGCCTATGACGAGAAGGAAAAGGCGCAGATCCTGAAAAAGCTGGAGGGGAAAAAGGTCACCGTTCAGCGCTCCAAGGGTCTGGGTGAAAACGAGCCGGATATGATGCGGCGTACCACCATGGCCCCCGAGACCCGCCGTCTCATTCGCATTATGCCCGAGGACGAATATGCCACACGGCAGATGTTTGAGATCCTTTTGGGGGACGATCTGGAGGGAAGAAAGAAGTATATCTCAGAAAACGGTCATCTTTATATCGACCTTGCGGATGCGTACTGATGGAGTTTTATCGCACGGTGCGCGGCTTTGCCGAGAGCCGCTTTACGGAGAAAAAGAGTGAATTCATCGGTCGGGTCAAGCCCTGCGGCACCTGGGAGGAGGCAAAGGACTTCGTCTCGGAGGCACGGCGGCTGGATCCGGATGCACGGCATCACGTTTCGGCCTTCATCAACCGTGAGGGGAACGTACAGCGCTTTGACGACGACGGCGAGCCCAAGGGCACCGGGGGCATTCCGATGCTGGAGGTGCTCAAGAAGGAGGAGCTCACGGGCGTTTGCGTGGTGGTGACCCGCTACTTCGGCGGCATCCTTTTGGGAGCGGGGGGCTTGGCGAGGGCTTATGCCCGCGGCGCGAGAGATGCGGTGGAGGCGGCGGGAATCTGTCGCTTCTCCAAGGTGTTCGTTGCCAAGGCGAGCATTCCCTACGCCCTGTTTCCCAAGGCGGAGTTTGAGATCGGCGTGCGCTCCTTTCGCGTGACGGGAAAGGAGTTCGGAGAAGAGGTCACCCTATCCTTTTTGGTGTCCGAATCGGAGAGGGAGAGCCTTTCGGCCCTGCTGGGAGATCTTTCAGGAGGGCGGATTCGGGTTGAGACGGTGGGAGAGACCTTTGCGGAGGATCGAAATGAAGCTTGAGATCGCATCCTACGGGCTGGAGGTATTTCCGGCAGAGACAAAGCAGGCATACGAGGCTAAGGGGATCCCGACGGGAGACGCCGTGGGAGAGGTGTTTTCCGCCTTTTTAAAGGGGGCGAAAAGAGAGAGCCTTCTGTTTTTGGAGAAAATGGGAATCGACCCGACCAAGCTCTCCGTCGTCCGCCCGCTTTCCGAGCCGGATGAGACGGGCGAGGTTCTGTTTTTTGCCGCGGCGCGGTTTTTCGGCCGTGTGCTGCGGGGCGGAGATGCCGCCCCCCGTCAAAGCGAGGAGATCGCAGGACTCAGCGTGATCTTCGTCGGGGAACGGGAGGCGTTTCAGACCGAGGAGCTGGATCGGGAACTGCCTCAGGCATAGCTTCGCTTCGTGATCCCGCTGCCCTTTGACGAGGCATATTTTCGGAATATGGAATAGGAAAAGAGGACGATTCCTCTTTTCTTTCTTTTTTAAAGAAAAAAAGTGATTTCGGGAGAGGGAAAAGGGGCTTTCTTCCTTGACATCGGGGAGAAAGTGTTTTAGACTAGCCATATCACCTTTATTGGAAAGAGAGGACTTTAAATATGATTCAAGCAGGCTTTGCCAGAGTGGACGTGACTCCTCAGCTGGGCACGCCCCTGACGGGACATTTCGAGACGAGACTCGCAGAAGGAATTCTGGATCCTCTGGAGCTCAACGCCGTCGCCCTGAAGGCAGGGGAGGACACGGTCGTTGTCATCACCGGTGACTTTATGTACACCTCGGTGAAGGAGGTGACCCGCTTCCGCAACCTCATCGCCGCCGAAACGGGACTTCCGTTGGACTGCATTTTCTATCAGTCTCTCCATCAGCATACCTCTACGACGCCCGGTGTTACGGGGGCGGTAGACCGCATTTATCAGGATTTCCTTTCCCGCAAGTTCTGCGACGTGGTCAAGATGGCCATCGACGACCTTGGAGATGCCAAGGTCTATATCGGTCAGGAGCAGACCTCCGAGCCTGTGGCCTTCATCCGCCGCTATTATCTGAAGAACGGCTCCATCAAGACCAATCCCGGGTATCTGAATCCTGACGTGGTCGGCCCCGTAGGCGAGGCGGACAACACCGTGCGCCTTGTGAAATTCGAGCGTGAGGGCAAGCCCGACATCGCGATGGTGGGCTTCCAGAACCACCCCGATATGTTTGCGGGCAAGAAGATCAGTGCCGACTGGCCCGGCTTTGTACGCCGTATGACCGAGGCGAGAATTGCGAACACCCGTTGCATCCTCATCAACGGCTGTCAGGGGGACGTGAACCACGTGAACGTGTTTGCTCCCAACCCCGCCGCAGGCCTTAAAAAGGGCAACCCCGAGCGAATCCGCGTCAAGTATGAATTTTGCCGCAAGATCAGTGCCATCATCACCGATTCGGTGGTCTCCCTTTGGGAAAAGGCCGAGGCGTGCGAGGTGGATAACGTTTATTCCAAGGTGGTGTACAAGCGCTTCCTGACCAAGACCGAGGGCTTTGAGCGCATCGATGAGATGAAGGCTCTTTACAACCGCTTTATGTCCGGGGACAAGCCCACCAAGGAGGAGCTTCCTCCCGAGGGAGTCGGTCTCGTGGGACGCATCGCGGGAATGGAGAACAAGCCCGTGGTGCAGAACGTCCCCGTTTCTGTGGTGGCCTTCGGTAAGATCGCCATTCTCGGCTATGCGGGCGAGCCCTTCACCGAGTATGCCAAGACCGTCCGAGACGCCGTGCCCGAATTGCTTCTGTTCACCGCTTGTCTTGCCAACGGTGCGGAGGGGTATCTGCCCTCCAAGGAGTCCTTCGCCCAGGGCAGCTACGAGGTAGCCTCCACCGTATTTCCTCCCGAGCTTCCCGAGGTGCTTCAGTCCACTGCCACGGAAATGCTCAAGGAGTATTTGGCTCAATAAAAATCGAATCAAAAGGAGATCAGAACAATGTTTCAGGCAGGCTTTGCAAGACTTGACGTGACGCCCCCTCTCGGCAGCCCCTTGGCGGGGTACTATGCCGAGAGAAACGCAGAGGGGATTCTGGATCCTCTGGAGCTCAACGCCATCGCGCTCAAGGATGATTCCAACCTCGCGGTTTATATTACCGCCGACTTTCTTTACGTCCGTCTCAGTGCGGCAAACGACATTCGCGCTTTGGTTGCCGAGGCCCTCGAGATCCCCGTGGAGAACGTGTTCCTTCAGGGACTGCATCAGCACACCTCCCTTCGCATCGGCGGCAAAAAGGGACAGCTTTCCAATATGGAGGACGCCGCTTATCTCGACGTGCTCTACCGCAAATACTGCGACGTGGCACGCCTTGCGGTGGCAGACCTTGGTCAGGCTCGGGTCGGCGTGGCGGAAAAGGAGACCGCAGAGCCCATTTCCTTCATCCGTCGCTACCGTATGAAGGACGGCTCTACCCGTACCAATCCCGGCTATCTGAACCCCGACATTCTGGAGCCCATCGGAAGGGCGGACAACACCGTCCGACTCCTGCGCTTCTTCCGTGAAGGGAAAAAGGACATCGCCCTCGTCAACTTCTCCACCCACCCCGACGTCGTCGGCGGCAAGCAGATCAGCGCAGACTGGCCCGGCTTTGTTCGCCGTATGACCGAAAAGGATCTGGAGGACGTGCACTGCATTCTGGTCAACGGTGCCCAGGGCGACACCAACCATTGCGACTTCTCCAAGCCCGCGATCACCTTTAAGGGCGATCCTCAGAGCACGGAGAAGAGATATGCCTTCAGCCGCAGAATGGCTCGCATCATCACCGATGCGGTCGTTTCCCTTTGGGCCGGCACCGTGGAAAAATGCGCCGAGCCCGTGACCTGTCACAACCGCTTGGAGTATATCCCCACCAATACCAAATACATCGACGAGATCGACCGCTTCAAGGAAATGAAGAGACAGAAGGAGGCGGGGGAGATCAAGCTGGCACTGGGGCCCAATGCGGAAATGGTGCGCGTGCTTGCCCTGTACGAGGAGTCCCTCTTCCAGAAGGTGCCCGCGGCGGTGCTGGGCTTTGGAGACTTTGCCATCGCAGGCTTTGGCGGCGAGCCCTTTACCTGGTATGCCGACAAGGCGCGTGAGGATGCCCCCGATTTGTACGTGATCGGCGCGTGCCTGGTCAACGGCGGTGAGGGCTACCTTCCCACCGAGGAGGCCTTCGACGAGGGCGGCTACGAGGCGGTCAGCACCCGCTTTACCAAGCCCGTTGCGGCTATGATCCCCGCAGCGGTCAAGGCAATGCTGGACGAGCACAAAAAGGCTCGCGGATAAAGAAGAGAAAAGGGGATGTAAAAAAAGCGCAGACCGCCTATTCCTATCAAACAAAAGGGATTCTTTGGAATAAAATGTCCGAAGAATCCCGTTTTTTTGATAAAAACAATAAAAAAACGCATTTTTTGCTACGAACAAACTTCGCCACTCGACGTACCTTTGTACGCCTTCGGGTAACCAAAAAGCAAG
>JAFVYT010000098.1 GCA_017508505.1 Clostridia bacterium | reverse complement strand
TGGAATCCAAAACCTTTTTCTCGAAAAAGGTTTTGGTGGGGTATGGGGCAACGCCCCATGAATCCTCCGGAAAACGCCGCAATGCGCCATTTTACAAAGCAAAATAGTCGAGGATGAGGGAGGCGGCCACCTTCATCCCCACGGGGATCGAAGCGATCTCACACCACTCCTCACGGGTGTGAGCGCCGCCGCCGAGGTAGAGGCCGGGGCAGATGGCGGGGATGCCGAGGGAAAGGGGGATGTTGCAGTCGGTGGAGCCTGCGGTGACGCCGCATTTGAGGCCTGAGTGCTGACGGCTGACCTCCAGAGCACGGTCGATCATCTCTTGGTGAAGGGCCTTGTCCTTGGCCTCGCCGCAGGGACGGAGACCGACGGTCTCCACCGTAATCTCTGCGTCGGTAGCGGCACGGAAGGCCTCCAGCTTCTCACGGAAGGTCTTTTCCATAATGGCAAGGCACTCCGCGTTGTCGGAGCGGTATTCGTACAGGCAGGAGGCGTTCTGCGCGACGGTGTTCACGCTGGTGCCGCCGTCGATGGTGCCTACGTTATAGGTGGTCTTGGAGGAGCCGACCTGCGGAAGCGTCACGTCGCAAAGGCTCGTAATGAGGCGCGACAGCTCCACAATGGCATTGGTGCGGCCGAAATTGTTCCAGGAATGGCCGCCTTGGGTCTTCACGTCGATCTTGTAGCGGTGAGAGCCCACGGCACGGGCCACCACGCTCCTGTAGCCGCCGTCAAAGGTAACGAAGCGCTCGATACGGCCCTCGTAATCCTTGAAAATCTGACGGGTGCCCTTGAGATTTCCCAGACCCTCCTCGCAGGAGTTGGCCACGAAGAGCACGCCGCGGGTGGGGGTAAGGCCCTTTTGGACGATATAGCGCACGGTCATCAGCATATTCACCAAATTGACGGTGTCATCCCCGATGCCGGGGCAGTAATAGTTCTTTTCATCCTCACGCCAGACAAGGGGCGTCTCAGCGGGGAAGACGGTGTCGGTGTGTGCCTCAAAGACGATGATGTCGCTGCGACCCTCGCAGTTCAGGGGGAAAATCACGTTCTTCGCCTCGTCGATATAGGCCCCCTTCGCCCCAATGGAGTCGAACCACTTCTTTACGTAGGCGGCTCTCTCATCCTCAAAATGGCTGGGAGCGGGGATGGCGCAAAGCTCCTTCAAGAGGGCGGTGGCGTCCTCCACGGAGGCGGAAAGATAATCCAGAATCTCTTGTGTCAATTCGTTTGCCATAGTGCTTTCCTTTCTTTACCAGCGGCATACGCCGATGCCGTTTTCCATTGTGATCTTCAGCCCGAAGGGCTCACTCATACGGGCAAGATTTTCCATAAAGGCGGGGTTGCGTGCGATGCGGGGCAGTCCCTCCAGATGCTTGCCCTCTCCCTTGGAGGCCTTCACGGGAAGAAGCTCCAAACGGGTCAGGTTCTTATTTTCGTCGGTCTCCCAATAGGGAATCACCGCCTCCATCATACGGGGATCCTCCATCAAGCCGCGGGTGAAGCCTGCGGAGCGGGTCTCCAGAAGGGAGATGACGGAGGTATCGGAATTCAGGCCGTATTTGTTATAGAAATCCTCGGGCGCCACGGGAACCTGATAGAGCTGGATGATAAAGTCTCCGAGGGAATAGAAGATGGGCTTATTCTTGTAAACCTCGATGGCGCGGAGCAGGTGCGGGCCGTGACCGATGACCGCATCTGCACCCATATCCACAAAAGCGCGGCAGATGCTTTGGAGCACGTCGGAGACGGTGGTCTTGTCGGAGCCGACGATCTGGTGGGTGTGGATGGAGATCATCACGTAGTCCGCCACAAGGCTCGCCTCGCGGATGGCGTCGCGGACACGGTTCATATCCGCCGCATTGGGGGTCTCGAGAATGCCCCAATCCTCGCCCTTTTGGAATCTCTGCTCTCCGATCTCGCAAATGCCCTCGGGAAGATAGGGCTCGTACCCCTCTCCCCGGACGATGTTCTTGGGCTCGTTGACCCCCGTCTTCTCCCCGATCTCGTAGGCGGCCTCGAAGGCCTTTTCGGGAAGCACGAGGGTGCGGCTGATGCGGATGCCGTTGATGCCGGGACGGCCGGGAAGGCGGCGCGCCTGAATGCCCGCCATCGCCGCGGGGTTAAAGGTGGTGTTCACAGCGATCAGGGCCACTCTGCCGTGCGGGGTTTCCAGATAGGCGGGGGCAGCGGCCTGATGCAGGTTCATTCCCACGCCTGCGTGCACGATGCCCGTACGGGACACGTACTCCATGGTCTTTTCCACCCCTTTGTGGGAAAAGTCCATGGCGTGGTTGTTGTTGAAGGTGGTCAGATTGAAGCCGTAACGAAGCATATCCTCCATCACCTCGGGCTCACAGCGCACGTAGGTGCCGCCGCTGTGCTGAGAAGCGTAGCACTCCCCCTCACGGTTGACGGTGGTCTCCAGGTTGAAAAAACGGGCATCGCCGCGGGCGATGTACTCCCGAAGGGCCTCCAGCCCCTCGTAATCCTCGGGCAGTCTTCTTTGACAGAGGACGTCCCCTACAGCAGTAAACTTCATATTCTGATATCCTTATCTTTTGAAATATATTTAGACAGAATCCTTTCACATTTTAACCCTCGGGTGGGTGGATGTCAAGGGTCGGGACCCTTTTTTTCAACTTTTCGAAAAAAAGCATTGTGAAAAGACAGAGAAGTATGGTATGATAAAAGAAAGGAGGCCGGAACCAATGGATATTTGCGTATTTGAATGGGAAACAGTCTGCGGCAGTGATCTGTCCCCCAAGGGGCTGGAGCGCTTCGGAAGCCTGCGGCTTTACGGGACTCCGAGGCCGGAGGAGGTGGTCGGGCTCGTGGGAGATGCCGAGGTCGTGCTTTGCAGTAAGGTGCGCTTTACAAAAGAGGTGCTGGAGGCTCTGCCGAGGCTGCGCTACATCGGCATTATGGCCACGGGCTACAACAACGTGGACGTCTCGGCCGCACGGGAGCGGGGGATCACCGTGACCAACGTCCCGGATTATTCCGCAGGGGCGGTGTGCCAAATGACGCTGGCGTTTTTGCTTCAGTTTGCCACGGGGCTGATCTCCTACGACGCCTCGGTCAAAAGGGGAGATTGGGTGCGCTCGCCCCTGTTCTGCTACTACCCCTACCCCATGGCGGAATTGGAGGGGAAGACCCTCGGGCTTTTCGGAATGGGGAGCATCGGCGGAAGGGTGGCACGGGCTGCAGAGGCACTTGGAATGCGGGTGATCTACCACGCCAGAACCAAAAAGGGCCTCCCCTACTCCTTCGTCTCCCGGGACGCGCTCTTTGAGGAAAGCGACTTTCTCTCTCTGCATTGCCCCTTGACGGAGGACACCGCGGAGTGCATCAACGAAAAGAGTCTCGGACGGATGAAGAAGGGTGCCTACCTGATCAACACCGCACGGGGCGGCCTTGTAAACGAAAGGGATCTGGCAGAGGCCCTGAAAAAGGGACGGCTCGCAGGGTACGCCGCAGACGTTTTGACCGCCGAGCCCCAGCGGGAGGACTGCCCCCTCATCGGAGCGCCCAACTGCATCCTGACCCCCCACGTGGCCTGGGCTCCCCCGGAGACCCGTGCCCGTCTTTGGCGCGTTTTGGAGGAGAATCTGGCAGCATACCTTGCAGGCACTCCCAAAAACGACGTGACTTCACATTGACAACACAAAACCACACTATAATAACGGTAACGAACCCTTAAAGGAGGTAATCTGTATGAACACAAGCACCAAAAAGCCCGTCGGCATCGCCGTGGCCGTCATTCTCGTCATCCTCGCCGTCTTTCTTCTGGCCAACAGCTTCGTTGTGGTGGAGGCCGGTACCACGGGCGTCGTGATGACCCTCGGCAGAGTCGGGGACAACGTTTTGACCGAAGGCTTTCATCCCAAGATCCCCTTTGCCCAGAAGGTGGTCAAGATCGACAACCGCGTCACCAAGCTGGAGGTGATCACCGAGGCCTTTTCCAAGGACCTGCAGACCGTTTCCACCACCCTTGCCATCAACTACCGCGTCGACCCCGGCAAGAGCCATCATCTTTATAAGAACATCGGCACCGGGTACGAAAACGTTCTGGTGGTGCCCGCCGTCAACGAGGTGCTCAAGGCCATCACCGCGCAGTACACCGCCGAGGAGAGCGTCACCGACCGTACCATCATCTCCAGCGGGCTGATCGAGGGGCTGAACGAAAAGCTCAACGAGGACGGTCTGTACGTGACGGACGTGAACATCCTCAACTTCGACTTTTCCGAGGCCTTCATCAACGCCATTGAGGAAAAGCAGGTGGCCCAGCAGCAGCTTCTGAAGGCGGAGACGGAGAAGCAGACCGCCATCACCAATGCCGAGGCAGAGGCGGAGACCGTCCGCATCAAGGCGGAGGCGGAGGCAGAGGCCAACCGCATCGTCAGCGAATCTCTCAACGAGATCATCATCGAAAACAAAAAGGTGGAAAAGTGGGACGGTAAGCTCCCGCAGGTGCAGGGCGACGCCGATCCCCTCATCACCATCAACTGACCGAAAAAGGGGATGTAAAAAAAGCGCAGACCGCCTATTCCTATAAAACAAAAGGGATTCTTTGGAATAAAATGTCCGAAGAATCCCGTTTTTTTGATAAAAACAATAAAAAAACGCATTTTTTGCTACGAACAAACTTCGCCACTCGACGTACCTTTGTACGCCTTCGGGTAACCAAAAAGCAAG
>JAFVYT010000097.1 GCA_017508505.1 Clostridia bacterium | reverse complement strand
CTTCTGGGGATGTGTCATCATAAATGAACCACTCCTTCTTTCAAAATACAATTCTCATCGGCGGCGGTCCTTTGAGAGAAAAAATATTTTTCTCTTCCCGTTCCTTACTATATATAAGGAAGCGAAGAACCTAAATTTTACATTTGAATGCAGAAAAAGTTTACAAAAATTTTTCCTTTTGTTACGCTTCTTTCACAAACTTTTCCATTTCATTTCAATGGGCCGCCAATATAGCGCAGTTTATTATACTATCACAATACTTTTTCCTTGTCAAGAGTCTTTTTTCCTCTTTTTTCCTTCTCTTTCGTTGACGGGAGGAGGAAAGAATAGTATAATAATGGAAGAAACGAAAAAAGGAGCGGGCTTATGGAACAGGAATCCGTCTGCGGAAGGATCGCGGCTCTTCGGGAAACCCTCACCCGACTTTCCAAGGAATACTACGTGCTGGATGCCCCCAGCGTCTCCGATTACGAGTACGATATGCTCTACAAGGAGCTGGAAAAGCTGGAGCGGGAGCATCCGGAATTTGCCGATCCCCTCTCCCCCACCGTCCGTGTCGGCGGGGGCGTGCTGGAAAAATTTGAGAAGGTTCCCCACACGGTTCCCTTGAAAAGCCTTTCCAACGTATTCTCCAAGGAGGAGCTGTTTGCTTGGCTCGACGGGGTACGGGACACTGTCCCCTCTCCCCGCTTCGCGGTGGAGTACAAGATCGATGGGCTTTCCGTTGCGCTGGAATACAAAAACGGCCGCTTCGTGCGGGGTGCCACCCGCGGAGACGGACTGGTGGGAGAGGACGTCACGGAGAACCTGAAAACGATCCGCTCCATTCCCCTGATCCTGAACGAGCCCGTGGAGCACCTTGTGGTGCGGGGCGAGGTCTATATGCCCAAGGAGAGCTTTCACCGCCTGAACGAAAAACGGGAAAAGGCGGGGGAGAGTCTCTTTGCCAATCCCCGCAACGCCGCCGCAGGCTCCCTGCGCCAGCTCTCCAGCGCCGTCACCGCCGAGCGTCGGCTGGACATTTTGATCTTCAACATTCAAAGCGTCGAGGGACACCGCTTCTCCTGCCACGAGGAAAGTCTGGAGTGGCTTCGCTCCCTCGGCTTCGTCACCTCTCCCATGACCGTTCTGGAGGAAAATGAGGCGATCTTTGAGGAGATCTGCCGCCGCGGGGAGGAGCGGGATACGCTCCCCTTCGACATCGACGGTGCCGTCATCAAGACCGACTCCTTTGCCCAAAGAGAGGAATTGGGCGAATTGCCCCACGCACCCAAATGGGCCATGGCCTATAAATACCCCCCCGAGGAAAAGCCCACGCGGCTGATCGGGATCACGATTCAGGTGGGCAGAACGGGAGTTCTGACCCCCACCGCAGAGCTGGAGCCCGTCCGTCTGGCGGGTACTACCGTCTCCCGCGCCACCCTGCACAACGCCGACTTCATCGCCGAAAAGGACATCCGCATCGGGGATACGGTGGTGGTGCGAAAGGCAGGTGAGATCATCCCGGAGGTGTTGCGGGTCGACACCGCACGCCGTCCCGAGACCGCCCTGCCCTACGCCTTCCCCGAGACCTGCCCCTCCTGCGGAGAGCGGGTCGTGCGGGACGAGGACGCCGCCGCCATCCGCTGCCCCTCCGCCACCTGCCCTGCCCAAGCGGCGCGAAATCTGGTGCACTTTGCCTCCAAGGCCGCCATGAACATCGACGGGATGGGTCCCGCCGTGGTAGACGCCTTTTTGGAGGGTGGAATCATCCGTGACGTGGCAGATCTCTACTCCTTCGACGCCGAAAAGGCCGCCGCCCTCGAGGGAATGGGAGAAAAGAGCATTGAAAAATTAAAGCAGGCCGTTGAGAGCTCCAAGTCTCTTTGTCTCTCCCGTTTGCTGTTTGCCGTCGGCATCCGCGGCATCGGAGAAAAGACCGCCAAGGTGCTGGCACGGCGCTTCGGCACCCTGGAAAAGCTGTATGAGGCGAGCCCGGAGGAGCTCTGCGAGATCCCCGACATCGGTGAGGTGCTTTCCGAGAGCATCGTGGATTTCTTCCGAAGTGAAAAGAACCGCGCCCTCCTTGCCAGACTTGAGGCGGCGGGCGTAAACACAAGCTATCGGGGCGAGGCCGCAGGAGACCGCTTCCGCGGGGTCACCTTCGTTCTCACGGGCACCCTCCCGACCCTGAAGCGCAGCGAAGCCGCCACGCTCATCGAGGCGCAGGGCGGCAAGGTCTCCGGCTCCGTCTCCTCCAAAACGGGATACGTGGTGGCAGGAGAGGCCGCAGGCTCAAAGCTGGACAAGGCCAATCAATTGGGAATCCCCGTCATCGACGAGGCCACATTACTTGAAATGCTACAATAAGGAGGATCATTATGTGTAACATCGCAGGCTACTTAGGACCGAAAAACGCCGCTCCCATCCTTTTGGAGATGCTCCGCCGCCAGGCTCCCTACGACGGAGATATGAGCACGGGCGTGGCCACCATCCACGAGGGAAAGCTCTATTATCGCAAGATCGTCGGAGACGTAGACACCCTCATCCGCGAGACCGACGTATTGGATCTGCCCGGCACCGTAGGCATCGCCCACACCCGCCCCTCGGGCAAAAAGGACGAGCCCGCCGCGCATCCCTTTCTCAATATGGAGGAGACCATGGCGGTGGTCACCAACGGCACCACCCCCAGAACGCAGTATTGTCACCTTTGGGACGAGGCGGTGGATCTCTTGCAGAAGGAGGGCTACACCTTCCGCTGTGAGAGCAAAAAGCCCTCGGAAAAATCTCCCCGACTCTCCTCCAACGGACACAACGTCTCCCCTGCAGAGGCAAGAGTGCTCCTGATCGATCTGTATCTGAAAAAGGGCAAATCCGTCACCGAGGCCATGGCCCTCGCCTGCTCTCATATGGTCAGCGATAACGTGACGGTGATGATCAACGAAAGCATCCCCGACCGCATTCACGTATGCCGCACCACCCGCCCCATGACCCTTGTGCAGCACGGAGACGAGACCTATCTTGCCACCACCCGCTTCGGCCTGCCGGAGGAGCTGCGGGAGGATGCCGTCGACCTTCCCCTCCACCACCCCTGTGTCATCACCCGTGACGGCTACACCGTCTCCCAAGATAAGATGCAGGTGGAAAAGGTCAGCGAAATGACCCCCTATACCTACTACGAGGGCTACCGCCGTATGGAGGCGCTCCTGAAGAGCGAGCGGGCTCCCCTTTACTTTGACGAGCTAGAGTTTGCCGTCCGTGACGATATGCGCGACCTTTGGGAGGGAGACCACACCTACCTCCAGCACGCCCGTCTGGTCTACGACCTGCTCTATCAGTTCGACCGTGAGGGTCGCCTGAAGCGGGAAATGCGCATTCAGGAAACAAAGAACGGCCCCCGCCACCGCTACTATATGTGGCTGGAGGACTAAGACAAAAGAAAAAAACAAGTGCGAGAATCTCGCACTTGTTTTTTTAACTGCCGCGGTAGAGCTCCAGGATGCGCTTGCGGATCTCCTCGGCACGGGCGGGAGGGAGAGGATGGCTCCTCTTATCCTCCAGAAAGAGATAGTAGAGGTTATAGTGCTCCCGGGGGGCGCGTTCTTCCATAGGCCGTCCTCCTTATTTTCCGAAATAGGCCGCATACGAGTAACGGGTGCCCTTGCACTCGGGGATGGGATAATCCGAATTCTCCCAAACGTGATTTCTCGCTCTCATCTCCGCCGAGGTGAGATTGAAGTAGTAGTGATAGGCATCGTTTGGATCGCCGCCGATGGGATCGTCAAAGGTAATATCGCACATATACCATTCTCCGTCCAGCTCCACACAGCTCCTCTTGTGGCCGCCGCCTGCCGTTCCCGCCACTCCTACGGCGTTGATGCCAACGGCATTCAAAAGAGTCTGGAAGGCCTCGGCGTAGGACTCGCAAACGCCGTAGCCGTTTACCAAAATGCCGTAGGCGGTCCAGTTGTCCTCCGCTCTTCCGTCCCAGCGGGCACCCAGATTGTAGTAGCTATCCAGAAGGATGCGGTCGTAGATCAGCTTTTCCTTCACCACGTCGGGGGCCGATGCGGGAATGGTAGACACGACGCGCGCCACGGTGCGGTCAAAAACGGCCTTTTTGGCGCGGATCTTCTCCTTCAATTCATCGGTCAGCTCCCCGATGCCATAGCCGCAGTGATCCGACTCTCCCGTTCCCACGGAGTAGGAAAAGCGAATCGTACTGCCGTTTCCACCGCTCATCAGCGTCAGGCTATTGCACAAATAAAAATGCTCGGGGTTATCCGCCATATAGAGAAAATAGATGTAGTATTCCCGATTTTCTCTCAAGGGTGCATCGATGTCGACGTGATCAGCCAAGGCCTTGACCGCCTCGTCGATCTTGCGATACCAGCCTTTGCGTGTCTCGTCCAGGATGGAATAAAGGTAGCGCTGTTTGTTCGGAAGAGCCCGATGGGTCTGCCCCGTGGTATAGCCGTATTCGGGCTCGGGTTCAGGCTCGGGTTCAGGCTCGGGTTCAGGCTCGGGTGTGGGCTCCGGCGTAGGCTCGGGCGTGGGCTCCGGCGTGGGCTCCGGCGTAGGCTCGGGAGTAGGCTCCGGCGTAGGCTCGGGAGTAGGCTCCGGCGTGGGCTCGGGCGTAGGCTCGGGCGTGGGCTCCGGCGTGGGCTCCGGTGCAGGCTCGGGTTCAGGCTCCGGCGTGGGCTCCGGCGTAGGCTCGGGCGTGGGCTCGGGCGTGGGCTCCGGCGTAGGAAGCACGGGAACCGCCGGGGCGGTCGGATCCACCGTAGGAAGGGCAGGCTCTACCACGGCGGCCTTGCCGTCCTCCGACTCGGTGACGCGATCGAAGGGCATTTTCTCCCCTTCCTCCCGCTTTGTCGGCTCCTTAGTCTCGGGCGGGGTCAGCTCGACGGAAAGATTTCCCTCTCCGTCGAGGATCTCCTTGGGCGTGTAGCCGTTTTCATCCAGCGATTCAACGAAATCCTCAAAGCTTTCGATCCCCGAACAATCCGAGGTCGGGATGCCGCTCTCCTCCGCGTCCGTTCCATCGGTGCTCGGTGTCGTCCCGACCCCGCAGGAGGCAAAGGGCAACAGCATCGAAAGTGCCAAAAAACCTGCAACAATACGTTTCATCATAACAAAATCCCCTTATCGATCATTTGGGACTGTTTTGTCCCTTCTGTCTATAAGGGGATTTGAGAAAGCCGTTTGGTTTTATTTCTTCCGTTTTTTTATCCGATTTCAACAAACCCGGACCCGCCGTGCTCTCGGATCAGGCTCAGATGGGGACTGCCTCCCACCAGAAGGATCTCTTTTTGCACCCTTACGAAGGCACCCGAAACCGTTTCGGCCGTCAGGGAAAGGGCCTCCACACGGATCGTCCCGGAAAGAGCGGAGCAATAGGCAAAGGCACGGGACATATCCGTCACCGTAGAGGGAATATACTCGACGCTCTCGATCAATTTACAGCCGTAAAACACACCGGAAATGTTTTCCACCCCCTCGGGAAGAAGAGGCGCACTCACCAGAGCGGTGCATTCGGAAAAGGTATGCTCCATTCGCTTGACGGTAGAAGGAATATCGGCAGAAGAGACCAGCGCAGTACAGCCCATAAAGGTGCGACTCAGATCCTCTACCCCCTCGGGGAGCACGGGGGTCTGTACAAGGGAGGTGCAGTCCGTGAAGGCACCGACCATAGATCTGACACTGCCGGGGATGGGAGACATAGTGGCGAGGAGCACGCATCCGCTGAAGGCACTGTTCATATCCTCCAGCGTCGAGGGGAGCGCGTGCACCGTCACAAGAGAGGTGCAGCCGGAAAAGCTTCCCTGCATGCTCCTGATCCCAACGGGAAATTGGGGTGTTTCCGCAAGGCTTTCACACCCGAAATACATCACGTCCATATTTTCCACAAAGCCCGCAAAGAGGGGTGCCTTCAAAAGGCTCTTGCATCCGGAAAAGGCCCCGGTAATGTTCTGTACGGAGGCGGGGATCTCAGACGGCACCGTTACAAGAGAGGTGCAACCGCAGAAAACGTTGGTAAGATCCTGCACCTTGTCCGGAAACTCGGAAGGAACCTCGGTCAGAAAAGTGCACCCATAGAAGCACTGGAGCATTTCCAGTGCCTCCTTCGGAAAGTTTTTTACGGTCTTCAGATTCGTACAGCCGTAAAAGGCATCAAAAAGGCTTGTGACCCCATCGGGAAGCTGCGGCGTGACCCGCAGCCGTCTGCAATTTCGAAAGGTCTCGATCATCGCCGTGACCCCCTCGGGGATCTCGGGAGACACGGTCATATTCGTGCAATCCGCAAAGGTCTCGTAAAGCTGCGTGATTTGGGGTGAAAGAGAGGGATGAAATTCCCCGTAGGAGGCGGCAGTCCGATCCAGCACCACAGGCAAAAAGCCCGCTCCGTCCCGTCCCGTCTTCACCCAGGCGGCCTCTTTTTCCTCGTAGCGGTATGCCTCCTGATAAAAGTAAGCGTAGGTGGCGTCCTCCAGACGGTCCCCTTTCACCAGATTGACCCGCTCCCCCTCGGAGGCCACGGTACCGTCGACGGACACGTAGCGGCACCCGGAGGGGACGACAAAGCTCGCCGCAGCTTCCTCCTTTTCGATGGTCCCCTCCGGCTCCGAGGGAATTTCATTCGGCCCGCCGGAGGCAAACACGGCCTTGCCGTGGACGGTGATCCTCGTGTTGTCCGACAGGAGGGCAATGGTGATCAGATCCTCCTCGGGGCACGTCCCCACAAGGTTAATGGCGTTGACCGTATCGCGAAAAACGGAATCTCCGTAATATTCGCTCGTTCTGTCCAGCCCGCCCAGGAACACCACGTCCCCCTCTAAGGCGGTACAGCCGTAAAAGGCACCGGTGTATCTTTCTACGCCCTCGGGAAGCACGGGAGCGCTCCGAAGGGCGGTGCAGCCGAAAAAGGCTCCCGCCACAGTGGTGACGGTAGAGGGAATGGACGGCGCAAGGGTAAGTCTCGTGCAGTTGGCAAAGGTGCCGTTGAGCGCACGGATGGGCTTTCCGATGATGGAGGAGGCAATGGGGGAATAGGACTCCTTGTTCTCCAGCGCAATGGGAAACCAGGTGCCGAAGGCGTCGCTGTCGTTCATTCCGCTGTCGCCGTCGTCAAAGCCGTCCCGCCAAAGGTGAACCTCGTCCTTCCCCTCCATTCGAATTTTGGAGACCCCCTCGTAGGTATAAACGTAATCCGCAAGATAGAGCCGATCCCCCGCCTCAGGGCTCGCGGGAAAGGGCTCTCCCGCCCCAAGGCGTCGCCCGTCGGCACAAAGATAGCTGCCTCCCTCGGGGATGACCCCCTCCAGAGCCCATTCCGCCTCCTCGGTATCCGTCTTTTCGGTATCCGTCTTTTCGGTCAAGGGGAGGACTGCGACGGCCTCGGTGGCACGCTCCTTTGTCTCTGCCCTCTCCTCGGGGCGGCTTAACAGAATGGCCGCCGGAATGCCGCCCAAAACAAGAGAGGCGGCGGTCAGGCCCGCCACAATCTTGAGCCCGATGGGAATCGCGGCAAGCCTTGCCCCGATGCCCACGGCGGCACCGCCCACGGCGGCCGCAGCCCCTGCCGCAGAGGCGCTCGCTCCCACGGAAACGGCG
>JAFVYT010000009.1 GCA_017508505.1 Clostridia bacterium | reverse complement strand
TTTGCTACGAACAAACTTCGCCACTCGACGTACCTTTGTACGCCTTCGGGTAACCAAAAAGCAAGGTTTACCTTGCTTTTTGCTCAGTTTGTCCGTTCTGCATCTTTTTTTCCTATCCCCTTAAAAGGAGCTGTAAAAAAAACTCAAGTTTTTTACAGCTCTTTTTTTTGCGCAAAAAAAGACGATTTTTTTCGGAAGGGATGTTGAAAAGCGAGAAAATATATATTATAATAGGGAGTGAATTGAAAAAAGAAGGAAGCGAGCAGCTATGGGAAAAACGGGTTTCGATAACGACCTTTACGTAAAACTGCAGTCCGAGAGGATCAAGGAACGAATCGACAAATTCGGCGGGAAGCTTTACCTGGAATTCGGCGGGAAGCTTTTCGACGATTTTCACGCATCCCGCGTGCTTCCCGGCTTCCGGCCCGACAGTAAGATCCGTATGCTGATGCAGCTCAAGGACGAGGCAGAGATCGTTCTGGTGGTCAACGCATACGATATTGAGAAAAACAAGGTGCGCGGGGATCTGGGCATCACCTACGATCAGGACACCCTGCGCCTCATCGATGCCTTCCGCGGATGCGGCCTTCTGGTGGGAAGCGTGGTGCTGACCCGCTTTGCAGGGCAAGCCTCCGCCATCAAGTTTCAGGAAAAGCTGGAAACCCTCGGGATCCGCGTCTTCCGTCATTACTCCATTGAGGGCTACCCCGAGGACATTCAGAAGGTCATCAGCGAGGAGGGCTACGGAAAGAACGACTACATCGAAACGGTTCGGAGCCTCGTGGTGGTGACCGCACCCGGCCCGGGGAGCGGAAAGATGGCCGTTTGCCTCTCCCAGCTTTATCACGAGCATCTGAGAAACACCAAATCCGGCTATGCAAAGTTTGAGACCTTTCCCGTTTGGAACCTGCCCCTGAACCATCCCGTCAACCTCGCCTACGAGGCGGCCACCGCCGACCTTGCGGACGTGAATATGATCGACCCCTTCCATTTGGAGCACTACGGAAAGACCGCGATTAACTATAACCGCGACGTGGAGATTTTCCCCGTGGTACGGGCAATGTTCGAGACCATTTACGGCAGCTCTCCCTACCACTCCCCCACGGATATGGGAGTCAATATGGCAGGGTACTGCATCACGGGGGACGACGTCTGCCGCGCAGCCTCCAAGAACGAAATCCTGCGGCGGTACTTTACCGCTCTTTGTGACAAGAGAAAGGGACTCTCCGTAGACAGCGCCATTTCCAAATTAAAGCTTTTGATGACCCAAGCGGGCATCGGCCCCGAGGACCGTGCCTTCGCCCAGGCTGCACGGAACAAAAAAGAGGAAACGGGTGAGCCCGCCGCCTCTCTGCAGCTTCCCGACGGAAGAGTCGTAGTAGGAAAGACCTCAAAGCTGATGGGTGCTTCCTCCGCCCTTTTACTCAATGCTCTGAAGGCCTTGGCGGGGATCCCGAAGGAGGCCGAGCTCATCTCCCGCGACGTCATCGAGCCCGTGCAGGAATTGAAGATCAAAAACCTGGGGAATCACAACCCCCGCCTCCACACCAACGAGGTTTTGATCGCCCTTTCCATCGCCGCGGCCCACGACCCCCGCGCCAAGCTCGCCTTTGAGCAGCTTCCCCTTCTGAAGGGGTGCGAGGTTCACTCCACCGTGATCTTAACGGAGGTGGATGCGGGAACCTTCCGCAAATTGGGGATGAATCTCACCTGCGACCCCGAATATCAAACGAAAAAGCTATTTCACAACTAAACGCAAAGAAAGGAACACAGGCTATGAAAATTTTGGTTACCGGCGGCACGGGCTTTATCGGCTCTCATACCGTAGTCGAGCTGCTTTGTGAGGGGCACGAGGTGGTCATTTGCGACAATCTCTCCAACTCTTCCGTCAGTGTGTTGGACGACATTCAGGCCATTGCCAAGGCTCGCCCGGTTTTCTACGAGGCAGACATCCGCGACCAGAAGGAAATGAATCGCATTTTTGAGGAAAACACCATTGACGCGGTGATTCACTTCGCAGGGCTGAAGGCCGTGGGTGAATCGGTTCGGATGCCTTGGGAATATTACAACAACAACATTTCCGGCACCCTCGTTCTGTGCGACGCAATGCGCCGCCACGGGTGCAAAACCATCGTTTTCTCCTCCTCTGCGACGGTCTACGGAATGAACAATACCGTCCCCTTCAAGGAGGACATGCCCACCTCCTGCACCAACCCCTACGGCTGGACCAAGCTGATGCTGGAGCAA
>JAFVYT010000096.1 GCA_017508505.1 Clostridia bacterium | reverse complement strand
GTGCGGAAAGGGAACCGTCTACGGTTTTGAGGGTCCATCCATCGGGAAGTTGACGCACCTCTTTTTTGCCTTGATTGATCATCGGCTCAATTGCCAAGGTCATTCCTGCATAGACGCGGTCCTTTTCCCGCGAGCCCGAAATTCGGAACATCCGGTGCCTCGTGAAGATTTTCACCTACGCCGTGGCCGATATATTCTCTTACGACGGAGAAGCCAGCCGCTTCCGCCGTTCTTTGAACAGCCGCTGAAATATCGCCCACTCGGTTTTGAGGCTTTGCCGCTTCCAGCCCAGCATAAAAGCTCTGGCGGGTCACCTCAATGAGTTTTTCGGCTTCTGGTGAGATCGTTCCGCAAGGAAAGGTTCTGGCGCAGTCTCCGTGAAAGCCCTTATAATAGGCACCCACGTCAATAGAGACGATGTCGCCGTCCTTCAAAATCTGATGCTCCGGGATCCCGTGGATCACCACATCATTGACGCTGATACAGGAGCTTTTCGGAAAGCCGGCGTACCCGAGAAAGGAAGGGGTTCCCCCGTGCTTCTCAATGGTTCGGCGGATTCGTGCATCGATCTCTCCCAGGGTAATCCCCGGGGCAATGATGCTTGCACCCTCATAAAGAGCGTGAACGGTCAGCTTACAACTCTCCTGCATAGCGGCAAGCTGTGCGGCATTTTTTAATTTGATCATACAGAGAGAACCTCAAGGATCTCCTTGGTGATCTCCTCAGGGGTCTTGGTTCCGTCTACGTTGACGATCTTGTCCTGATAGTACTGAACCAGGGGCTCCGTTTGGGCGTGATAAACCTGAAGGCGCTGAAGCACAGTTTCGGGCTTATCGTCTTCCCGAATGGAAAGGGGAATTTTGCAGGTATCGCAAACTCCTTCAACCTGAGGCTTGTTGTATTGGACGTGATAGGTTTTCTGGCACTGGGTGCAGAACCTTCTTCCGCTCATTCGGCGGACGATGCTCTCATCCGATACGGAAATATTGATGACACGGTCGATCACAAGATCGGTGTTGTCAAGGAACTTTGCCTGTTCGATTGTGCGGGGAAAGCCATCCAGAATAAACCCATTGGTGCAATCCGGCTTTTGAAGGCGGTCCTGGAGAAGAGCAACCACCAACTGGTCGGGAACCAATTTCCCTGCGTCGGTGTAGCGCTTGAACTCCTGACCCAGCTCGGATCCGGTTTTGATGGCTTCTCTGATAATGTCGCCGGTTGAAATCGCCGGGATCGCAAGGGCGGCGCTGATTCGCGCTGCCTGCGTTCCTTTCCCGGCACCGGGAGCTCCAAGAAAATTCAGTTTCATTTTATTTATCCAAGAAATCCCTTATAATGTCTCATCGTAATCTGAGATTCCAGATCACGTACCGTTTCCAAAACGACGCCAACCACGATCAGCATCGAAGTTCCGCCAAAGGAGACGCTGCCAAGATCCACGCCGTTCGGGAAGAGCGAAGCGATGATATTGATCAGCATCGGAAGAACTGCAATGGCTGCCAAGAAGAAAGCACCGATCAGGGTGATCTTCTTCAAGGAAGCAGAAATAAAGTCGCTGGTGGGCTTTCCGGGACGAAGTCCGGGAATGAAGCCGCCGTTCTTCTTCAGGTTGTTTGCAACCTCAACAGGATTAAAGGAAATTGCAAGGTAGAAGTAAGAGAATGCGACGATCAAAACAAGCTCGATGATGATGTAGAGGGGATTGGTCGTGCTGAAAAGGTTCATAAAGCCATACCAGAAGGTGCCCTCCTCCGGAGCATCAAAGAACATACCGATGGTAGCGGGGAGCATCAGAATGCTGGAAGCAAAGATGATCGGCATAACACCGGACATATTCAGCTTGATGGGAAGGTGGGTGCTCTGGCCGCCGTACATCTTGCGTCCGACCACGCGCTTCGCGTACTGAACGGGAATCTTTCTCTCGGATTCCGTCATAAAGACGACGAATGCCACGATGAGAACCGCGATCACTACGAAGATTGCATAGATCAAAATCGTCTGGGTCACGTTCTTGAAGGAAAGTGCACCGAGATTCAGAGAGGATACAAAACCGGTGGCCATGGTAGGCAGAGCAGCAATGATGTTGGCAAAGAGGATCATAGAGATACCGTTTCCAATGCCGTTTTCATTGATTTTTTCAGCCAGCCACATAATAAGAGCTGCACCTGCGCAGTGGCAGGAAATGATCACAATGGCCGTAAACCAGCCGGGGTTGGTAATGGCGCCGGCGTTGTCGAGGGTCACATAGTAACCGTAAGAGGTGATCAGTGCGATACCGACGGTGGTGTAACGGGTGATCTGGGTGAGTTTCTTTTTGCCCTCCTCGCCTGCCTTGCTGAGTCTTTCCAGTGCGGGAATCGCAATGGTCAGAAGCTGGATGACGATGGAAGAGGTAATGTAAGGCGAAACCGAAAGTGCAAACAAGGTTGCTTGGGAAAATGCGCTACCGGACAAGATATTCAAATACTCCAGCATCGTACCCTGTGCGCTTGCAAACCAAGACTCAATGGCCTGCGGATCGATGAACGGAACCGGCAAGACACAGCCGATGCGGTAGAGCACAATGATGATCATCGTGAAAACCAGTTTCTTTCGAAGATCGGGAAGTTTCCAAGCGTTAGCGAATGTTTTCAGCACCTCAGATCACCTCAACCGTTCCGCCGGCTGCCTCGATCTTAGCCTTTGCTGCCTCGGAAACCTTTTGAGCCTTTACCGTGAGTTTTTTGGTCAGATTGCCGTTTCCGAGAACCTTAAGACCGTCGAGCGGCTTAGAAATTACGTTTGCTTCCACGAGAGCAACAAGATCTACGACTGCGCCGTCATCAAAGTTGTTTTCCAGAACGGAAAGGTTAACGATGGCATACTCGGTTGCAAATCTTTCGTTGTTAAAACCTCTCTTGGGAAGTCTTCTGTATGCGGGCATCTGGCCGCCTTCGAATCCAACGCGAACACCGCCGCCGGAACGAGCCTGCTGACCCTTATGACCGCGACCGCCGGTCTTGCCGTTGCCGGAACCGGGGCCTCTGCCCTTGCGCCATGCCTTTTTGGTGGGCACTGCAGGAGCCAATTCATGAAGCTTCATTGTTGTTCCTCCTATTTTTCTCAGGCGTTCTCGACGCGAACCATATGCTTGATTACTTCGATTTTGCCCTTCACTGCTGCGTTGTCCTCCTGAACGGTAACGTCGCCGATCTTTTTCAGACCGAGAGAAGCAGCAGTCTTTTTCTGTTTTTCGAGTCTGCCGATGAGGCTTTTCTCGAGGGTAATCTTAAGAGCCATTGTTTCTCCTCCTCGTTTAGTTCAGAATTTCCTCGGGGGTCTTTCCACGCATAGCAGCCACTTCCTGAGCGGTGCGGAGCGCGCGGAGTCCCTCAAAGGTTGCCTTGACAACGTTGCCGGGGTTGTTGGTGCCCAGACACTTTGCACGGATGTCGGAGATGCCTGCGAGCTGCAGAACACTCTTGACCTTACCGCCGGCGATGATACCGGTACCCTTGGGAGCGGGCTTCAGCAGGACGCGACCTGCGCCGAACTCACCAAGAATCTCGTGAGGAATCGTCGTTCCCTTCATGGAAACTTCGATCATATTTTTCTTTGCGTCCTCAACCCCCTTGCGGACTGCTTCGGGACGCTCGGAAGCCTTTCCGAGGCCATATCCGACGTGGCCCTGACCGTCGCCTACCACAACGAGTGCGGAGAACTTACGGACACGACCGCCCTTTACGGTTTTGGAAACGCTTTTGGTATAAACTACGTCTTCTCTCAGATCGAGAGTAGCCGCATCAATCTTCTGTGCCATATCATTTCCCCCTTTAGAATTTTAAACCAGCTTCGCGGGCGCCTTCTGCAAGCTCCTGAACACGTCCGTGGAAGATGTAACCGCCACGGTCGAACACCACCTCGGTGATGCCCTTGTCCAGAGCAGCCTTTGCAACTGCCTGTCCCACAAGCTTTGCGGCCTCTTTGTTGCCGCCGTACTGATTGAATTCCTTATCAAGGGAGGAAGCGGAGGCAAGAGTCTTGCCGTTTTCGTCATCGATCACCTGAGCGTAAATGTTCTTCAGAGATCTGAAAACACAAAGTCTCGGCTTCTGTGCGGTTCCGAAAATCTTACCGCGAACTCTTTTATGTCTTCTAATACGTTTTTTGTTCGTATCAACGCGAGAAACCATTGTATTCCACTCCTTTCCTTATTTACCGGCCTTACCGGACTTACGGCGAATACGCTCGCCAACGTACTTGACGCCCTTGCCCAGGTAGGGTTCGGGGGGTCTCTTGCCGCGCAGCTCAGCAGCGATCTGACCGACCTTCTGCTTGTCGATGCCGCAAACGGTTACGTGGTTGGCATCGGGTACCTCAAAGGTGATTCCGTCGCCTTCGGTCATCACAACGTCGTGAGAATAACCGAGGTTCATAACGATCTGATTGCCCTTCTTGGTAACACGGTAGCCGCCCTCGCTGATCTCCAGCTCCTTCTTGTAGCCGTTGACAACCCCTTCCACCATATTGGCAACAAGGGTACGGGTCAGGCCGTGAAGGCTCTTCGCGGTCTTTTCGTCGTTGGGGCGCTTAACGTTGACCTCATTCTGGCCAACCTCCACCTGCATCAGAGGGTGGATGTCTCTGGTAAGAGTGCCCTTGGGTCCCTTTACGGTAACGGTGGTGCCTGCAACGGCAACCGTAACGCCTGCGGGAAGTACGATGGGCTTCAATCCGATTCTAGACATATCTTTCCCTCCTTACCAAACGAAGGCGAGCACTTCGCCGCCGACATTTGCTTTTCTTGCAGCGCGATCGGTCATGATGCCCTTGGAAGTGGAAACGATGGCAACACCGAGACCGTGCATAACCTGAGGGATCTCCTCGCAGCTGGCGTAAATGCGGAGACCGGGCTTGGAAACTCTGCGGATTCCCTGGATGATTCTCTGCTTGTTGGGACCGTACTTGAGAGTCACACGG